>NZ_JBSGIW010000162.1:0-8296 GCF_053605265.1 Streptomyces sp. NPDC003943
TGTGTGAGGCCGCCGTCCTTTGGCACCAGGGTCTCCTTGTCGAACGGCGAGTTCACCGCCACCGACCGCCCGCCCTCGGCCGTGACTCGACCGCGCGGAGGCGCGATCAGTAGACGCGCTTGAGGGTCCAGGCGTTGTTGTTGAAGCCCGAGTTCGGGAAGGCGACGCAGGAGCTGGAGTAGTAGGAGCTGGTCGCCGTCCAGCCGGCCGGGTAGTACGTGGACCCGCACGCCTGGACGACGGTGCCTATCGGCAGGCCGGTCAGCTGCTTGATCTGCTTGATGTTCGGGTCGAAGTTCTGGGTGCCGCAGCTGGCGCTGTAACCCCAGCTGACGTCGACGTAGCCGGCCGGGGTGGCGGTGCTCGCGCAGGTGGTCGTCACGTCACCGGGGGCCGCCTGGGCGGGCGCGGCAGTGAGGGCGAACATCGCGGCGGCGCCGGCGAGGGCCATGGTGGTGGTGCGCAAACGGGTCATGACGGGCTCCTTGGTTGGGAAAACGACCAACGGGAAACAGCAGCCCGTTTCTACGGGGTGTCCCACGAACCGCGACAGCCGGTTTCCGGTCTGAGTGATCAAGCCATGCCTCCCGGTTATCGGACCACGCGCCCCGGCCAGCGGTGTTCGCGCCTTGTCATGTCCAGAGGGACCCCCCGGAATCGGTCGTCGGGCCGTGGTGCAGGATCACCCTCATGACCAACACCAGCAGACGCACCGTGCTCGCCTCCGTCGCCGCCGTCGCCGCGGCCCTGCCCACCCTCAACGCCGTGGCGGGCAACGGCGCGACGCCCGCCTCCGCGACCGAGCTGTACAGCTCGAACACCGACCTGTACACCAAGACCGCGGCCAAGGAGGGCACCGACTGGATGCGGCGCTTCCGCATCGGCGCGCCGGTCCAGGTCACGGACAACGCCAAGAGCACGAGCGTCGCCGTCAACAGCACCGCGGTCATCGCGCCGCACGGCGGTGCCATCGAGTCGGGCACGAGCGAGCTGTGCATGGCCGTCGCCGGCTACACGCCGTTCGACTACACCACGGACCCCGCGAGCGCGGCGGTGGCAGGGCAGCCGCAGCGCGACTACTGGATGTTCGAGGCGCTCGCCAACCCGGACAACCAGCACGTCACGTCGACCCACTGCGACGACCCGGCCGCGCTGGCCGCCTGCGCCAACAACCTGTACGCGGTCTCGCTGCACGGCTTCAGCGAGCCGACCGAGAAGAAGATCAACGTCGGCGGCCTGGACGCGCGGCTCAAGCGCAACCTGCTCGCGGCCTTCGACAAGTACGGTCTCAACACGAAGAACACGAACCCGGACTGGAACGTGACCGTGGTCCTCGCGGGCGCCACCGACCCCATCAACGGCGACGACCCGACGAACATCGTCAACCGCACCCGGACCGGCGCCGGCGCGCAGCTGGAGATCTCCACGGCGCTGCGCTCGGCGATGTTCGGCACCTTCTCCGGCGCCGCGAACCGCCGCACGACGGCCGGCGTGCCCAGCACCGACGCGCCGTACGCCGACCACTTCTGGAACGGCTTCGTCAACGCCGTACGCGAGGCGATCAAGAACCACGAGCTCGGTCTCGACGTCCTCCCGGCCGTCTAGCGACCGCGTGCCGGCACACCGAACGGGCGGACCCCGGACCGGGGTCCGCCCGCCCGCGTCGTACGCGGGGCCGCCCGCTCGCGCGGGGCGGCGGTCCCTACTCGAGCAGCTCCGCGTACGAGCCCATGGCCAGGGCGATGTCCGCCTGGGCCCAGAACCGGTGGTAGGTGAAGACGGGGGCGGCGCCGCCCGCCAGATACGCCTCGATCTTCGGCCAGGCCGGGTCGTTCTCGTAGAAGGAGCGGATCGAGGTGAAGGTGGACGAGGAGTTCACAGCGTCGCCGTTCGGCATGGTGCCGCTCCAGCCGCTCGGAACGTACACGGGGTCGTCGAAGCGGTTGTAGTCGGCGCGGGTCTCCGGGACCGAGACGCCGATCGGGTCCTGGTCGTGGGTCCACATGCCGTCGAGGAGGGCCTTGGCGATCCGCTTGGCCTCGGCGTGGCCGGACCTGGCCGCGTAGTAGGTGAGGGTCTTGGCGAAGGCGGCGGTCACGCCGACGTCGTCGGTGTAGTCGGCGACGGTGACGTGCAGGCCCTTGTTGGCGCCGGGGCTCGCCGCGTTCCAAGTGTCGGGGGCGCCGGACCACTGGAGCGTCGCGGGTACGCGGTAGGTGCCGTCGGGGTTGATCGTGGTCTGCGACAGCGCCCAGGTGACCCACTTGTCGAGGACGGTCTTCGCCTGGGCGTCCCCGGTCTGCTGGTAGTACTCGGCGACGCGTTCCATGGACCACGCCTGGAAGCCGAACCACTGGTTGGACGGCGGGTCGTGGTAGACGGGCTGCTCGTCGTAGTACAGGCCGTGGAAGGTGGGGGTGCCGGCCGGCGGGGTGGCGTAGCGGCCCTGCCAGCTGTTCGTGGCGCCGCCCGCGATGGCACCCTCGTCGGACTGGAGCCAGCGGTAGAACTCCAACTGCCGGGTGAGGCTGGTGGCCCAGTCCGCGGCGCCGGTGGCCGACGCGGGCTTCAGCGGGGCGTACGTACTCAGGGCGTAGGCGGCGAGCGGGTTCTGGTAGCCGCCGTGGGCGTGGCTGGAGCCGATCCGCCAGGACCAGCCGGCCGAGGTGTCGGTGGCGCCGCCCCAGGCGTAGTACCAGGACAGCAGGTAGTGGGCGCTGTTCTTGCCGGTGCCCGCCGGGCAGGTGGCGGGTCCGACGCAGTCGCCGGCCTTCTTGAAGTACTTGTCGAACAGGGCGTAGCGCAGGTAGTCGCCCATCTTGGCGGCCTTGGCGACGGTCCCGGCGACCTGACCGCCCTTGCCCTGCCGCTTGGCCCATACGTCGGCCCAGTAGGCGGCCTGCACCGCGCGGGCGTCGGCGTCGGGGGCGTCGGTGAACTTCCACTGCCTGGCGTAGGAGCTGTCACCGGTGAACAGGTCGAGGTAGCCGTTCTTGCCGCCGTACGCGAACCGGTCGCAGGTGGGATGGGTGACGGTTTCCCAGACGGACTCCTGCGGGCCGCGCTGGAAGGTGTTGATGTACGAGGGGCCGGTCGCCGTCGGTCCGGCGGAGCACTTCCCGGGCCCGTTGCCGTACCCGTAGACGTTGTCGACGTCCTGGATCCAGTGCATGCCGTAGATGTCGTCGGTGCCGTACGCGCTCTTCAGCTCGGCGGCGAGCGGGTCGGCGCCGGCCGTCACGCCGGTGTCGAGCTTCGCCGGGTACTGGGAGGGCAGATCCCACTCGGGCGCGTAGGTGGCGGGCTTGGCCGGGGTGTAGGAGGAGTTGGTGGGCTGGTCGGCGTGGGTGGGGATCATGTACTTCTCCAGCGTGTCCCACGCGCCGTTGAACTTCGACCAGTCGCCGGTGATCTTCCCGTACATGGCCTGGAGCCAGACGAGGTAGCTGTACGCCTCCGAGGTCGTCTCGTGGCCGTAGTCGGGGGCCTCGACGATCAGGGTCTCGACGGAGTGGTACGGGATCCCTTCGGGTGAGAAGTAGCCGTTGGCCGGGTTGGTGATCTTCCCGTACAGGTCGAGGAAGCGGGCCTCGTACGTGGAGTTCGCGGCGAGCTGGGCGACGGTGACCTCGGCCTTGGTGTGGCCGGGTGCGGTCGCGCTGAAGACCGCGGTGCCGGTGCCGGTCGGCGCGGCGGTGACGGTCACCTTCTGGGCGGTGTTCCAGTTCGCCGTGGTGAAGGTGAGGGTGGCCGGGCTCGCGGTGAGGCCGGTGACGCCGGAGGTGCGGGCGACGGTCACGGTGACGTCCGCCGCGGGCCGGGTGGAGAGCTTGAGGTCGAAGGTTCCGGTCGCGCCCTGGCGTACGGAGAGCTGGGCGGGGGTCGCGACGAGCGCGGGGCCGGCGGCGACGGTGATGCCGACGGGCGCGGACTCGCCGCCGGCGCCGAGGGAGTCGTACGCCTTGGCGTAGAGCGAGTGGGCGCCGGCGGCCAGGGAGCCCGCGGCGAGTGTGTAGGGGGCGGTGGTGTCGGTGCCGAGGAGCGTGGTGTCGCTGTAGAACTCGACCTTGCCGATGGTGGCTCCGTCGGCGGCCGCGGCGGTGGCGGCGAGCGGGACCGGGTCGCCCTCGGTGTAGACGGCGCCGGGCGCCGGACTGGTGAGGACGGTGACCGGGGCCTGGTGGGCTCCGGTGCAGGGGGTGCCGTTCACGCTGAAGGCGGTCGGGGCGGTGTTGGTGCCGGTGTAGCCGAACTGGGCGCCGGTGGTGACGGCGGCGCCGGGGGCGACGGTGCCGTTCCAGGCGGCGTTGGTGACGGTGACGGTCTTGCCGGACTGGGTCCAGGTGCCGTTCCAGCCGCTCGTCAGCTTCTGGTCGCCGGCGTAGGCATAGCTGAGGGTCCAGCCGTCGAGTGCGGTGGCGGCGCGGTTCGTGAGGGTGAGTTCGGCGGTGAAGCCGGAGCCCCAGTCGTTCGTCTTGTAGTCGACGCTGCACTGGACGGCGGCGACGGCCTGGGCGGGCGGACCGACGGTCAGCAGCGCGGCCGGCAGCGCGAGTACGGCGGCCAGCGCGACGAGCGGCCGGCGGGGGCGGCGTGCTCGGGATGGTCGTGGCGTGCGAAGTGCCATGTGGGTGGTTCTCCTCGCGTCTCGGCGGGTGGGGGTGGAGCGAGGGCGGAGCGGTCAGGCTCTGAACCAGTGGGAGCGCTCCCACTGTGCAGACGCGGCGAGACGCCGTCAAGACGCCGGAAGAGTCGAAAAGAGTCGAAGGCACTCCGCCGACGAATTTGCCCGACTCCTCTTTTCCTTGAGGGCAGTTGTCGCTACGGTCGGCCCGACCAGTGGGAGCGAATCCAACCCGTCGGCACCCCGTCACCGGTGTGCCCTCGCCGTGAGGACTCGCTCATGCGCCATCCCCCACGCTTACCGGCGCTGCTCGCGGGAGCAGTGCTCACCATGGCGAGCGCCGCTCTCGCCGTGGTCGGTACGGCCTCAGGAGCCGCGGCCGTACCGGTCTGCACCGTGCAGTACTCCGTCACCGGGTCCTGGGCCGGCGGCTTCCAGGGCGCGCTGACCGTCACCAACAACGGTCCCTCGGTGAGCTCCTGGAAGCTGGGCTTCGACTTCCCGGCCGGTCAGGTGATCAGCCAGGGCTGGGGCGCCCGATGGTCCCAGTCGGGCGCGGGCGTCACGGCCTCGAACGAGAGCTGGAACGGTTCGCTCGCCACCGGGGCGAGCGCGACCACCGGCTTCCTCGCCTCGTGGTCGGGCAGCAACCCCGCGCCGGGTACGTTCACGCTCAACGGCACCGTCTGCGACCAGGACTCTGCCCCGACGCCCACGCCCACTCCGACTCCCACCACCCCGTCCCCGGTCACCGGCGCTCCCGAGCTCGGCGTCACCGGCAACCGGCTCACCGACCAGAACGGCGCCACCCGTCGCCTCCTCGGCGTGAACCGCTCCGGGGCCGAGTTCATGTGCGTGCAGGGGTACGGCATCTTCGACGGCCCCGTCGACGACGCCGCCGTGCAGGCCATCGCCGACTGGAAGGCGAACGCCGTCCGCATCCCGCTCAACGAGGAGTGCTGGCTCGGCCTGGCGAACGTCAAGCCCGAGTACCGGGGCGCCACCTACCAGAACGCCGTGAAGGACCTGGTCGGCCGGGTACTCGCCCACGGCATGACCCCGATCGTCGAACTCCACTGGACGTACGGCCAGTACACCGGCAACTCCGCGGGCTGCGCCGACGTCCACGCCACCTGCCAGAAGCCGATGCCCGACGCCCAGTACACCCCGGCGTTCTGGGCCTCCGTCGCCGAGACCTTCAAGAACGACCGGCGGGTCGCCTTCGACCTGTTCAACGAGCCCTACCCGGACCGGGCCACCCCCACCGCCGCCCAGGCATGGACCTGCTGGCGCGACGGCGGGACCTGCCCGGGGATCGGGTACGAGGTCGCCGGCATGCAGGACCTGGTGGACGCGGTCCGCGGGACCGGGGCGCAGAACCTGCTCCTGGTGCCCGGCCTCGCGTACTCCAACGATCTGAGCCAGTGGCTCGCGCACCGCCCCACGGACCCGGCCGGCCGGCTGGCCGCCGCCTGGCACGTCTACAACTTCAACTCCTGCGTGGACGAGACGTGCTGGGGCAGCACCCTCGCCCCGGTCGCCGCCCAGGTCCCCCTGGTGGCGGGCGAGATCGGCGAGAACACCTGCGGACACGGATTCGTCGACCGCGTCATGAAGTGGTTCGACGAGCGTGGCCTGTCCTACCTGGGCTGGACCTGGAACACCTGGAACTGCTCCTCCGGGCCGGCCCTGATCACCTCGTACGACGGCACCCCCACCGCATTCGGCACAGGGCTGCGCGACCATCTGCGCGCCCTGAACGGAAACTGAAAGGGCACCCCACACCATGAGCCGCACGAAAAGCCGCACCGCCCTGTTCGCGGCGCTCGGCCTGATCGCCGCCACCGGCGCGACGGCCACCGCCCTGAGCACCGCCACCGCCGGCGCCGCAGCCGCCGGCTGCAAGGTCGACTACCAGGTGGCCAACCAGTGGAACTCCGGTTTCACGGCCAATGTCACCGTCACCAACCTCGGCGACCCGGTCAACGCCTGGACGCTGGGCTGGAGCTACGGAGGAGACCAGAAGGTCTCCCAGGGCTGGAACGCCGACATCTCCCAGTCCGGCGCCGCCGTGACCGCCAGGAACCTCTCGTACAACGGGACCCTCGCGACGGGCGGTTCCACCTCCTTCGGCTTCAACGCCACCTACAGCGGTACGAACGCGGTGCCGGCGACGTTCACGCTGAACGGCGTCGTCTGCACCGGCTCCGTACCGCCGACCACCCCGCCCACCACGCCTCCGACGACGCCGCCCACCACCCCGCCGACGACACCGCCCACGACGCCGCCCGCCGGGACCAGGGTCGACAACCCGTACGCCGGGGCCAGGGTGTACGTGAACCCGGAGTGGTCGGCGCACGCGGCGGCCGAGCCCGGCGGCACCCGGGTGTCGAACCAGCCCACCGGCGTGTGGCTGGACCGGATCGCCGCCATCAACGGTGCGAACGGCGCCATGGGCGTGCGCGCGCACCTCGACGAGGCACTGCGGCAGAAGGGCGACGGCGAGATGGTCGTCCAGTTCGTCATCTACAACCTGCCCGGCCGGGACTGCGCGGCCCTCGCCTCCAACGGCGAACTCGGCCCGACGGAGATCGACAAGTACAAGACGCAGTACATCGACCCGATCGCGGCGATCCTGTCCGACCCGAAGTACGCGAGCCTGCGGATCGTCACCACGGTCGAGCTGGACTCGCTGCCCAACCTGGTCACCAACGTGAGCGGCCGGCCGACGGCGACCGCGAACTGCGACGTGATGAAGGCCAACGGCAACTACATCAAGGGCGTCGGCTACGCCCTGAACAAGCTGGGCGCGATCCCGAACGTCTACAACTACCTGGACGCCGGCCACCACGGCTGGCTGGGCTGGGACGACAACTTCGGGCCGTCCGCCGAGCTGTTGAAGACGGCGGCGACCGCCGAGGGCTCGACCGTCGCCAACGTGACCGGCTTCATCGTCAACACCGCGAACTACAGCGCCCTGAAGGAGGACCACTTCGGCATCGGCGACACGGTCAACGGGGTCTCGGTGCGCCAGTCGAAGTGGGTGGACTGGAACCGCTACACCGACGAGCTGTCGTACGCCCAGGCGATGCGTGACAAGCTGGTCTCGGTCGGCTTCGAATCCAAGATCGGCATGCTGATCGACACCTCCCGCAACGGCTGGGGCGGCACCGCCCGCCCCACCGGCCCCGGCGCGAAGACGGACGTCAACACCTATGTCGACGGCGGCCGTTACGACCGCCGCATCAACCCCGGCAACTGGTGCAACCAGGCGGGCGCGGGCCTCGGCGAACGCCCGAAGGCGGCTCCGGAGCCGGGCATCGACGCGTACGTGTGGATGAAGCCGCCGGGCGAGTCCGACGGCGCGAGCAAGGAGATCCCCAACGACGAGGGCAAGGGCTTCGACCGGATGTGCGACCCGACGTACACGGGCAACGTCCGCAACGGCAACAGCATGTCCGGAGCCCTGCCGGACGCGCCGCTGGCCGGCAAGTGGTTCTCGGCCCAGTTCCAGGAACTCCTGAAGAACGCGTACCCGGCACTGTGAGTCGCGCCTGAGTCACACCCCCGCGCCGGGCGGGCCCGCCCCCTCTTGTGGGGGCGCCGCCCCCCGGCGGGGCCCGCGTCCCCCGTCCGCCCACCACGCGGCGGCCCGCCCCCCGCCGCCCCCCC
>NZ_JBSGIW010000163.1:0-7965 GCF_053605265.1 Streptomyces sp. NPDC003943
GCACCGCCTGCTCGACCTGCAGCCCAGCCAGCCCGCCTATCTCACCGACAACACATGGGACGTCCTCGCCCACAACGAGGCCATGGCCGAGTGGTTCCCCTGGGTGCGGCGCCCCGGCGCCAACCTGATCCGCTGGGGTCTGACCGACCCCGAGGCCAGGGCGCAGCTGACGGACTGGCCGCGGCACGCCAGGGCCTATCTCGCGATGCTGCGCTACGCCCTGGCGCAGTACCCGGGGCACCCCGAACTCGCCGGGATCCTCCGGACGGCCCTCACCGATCCGGAGGTCCGGCAGATCTGGGACGACGGCCCGGTCATCATCGCCAACCGGGACGGGCACACCTACCGGCTGACCATCCCGCGCTTCGCCCCCCGCGCCGTCGACGTGGTCACCCACGTCCTGCACCCCGTCGGGTACCCCGGCCTGCGCCTCACCTTCATCAGCCTGCAGGACGGCTGAGCCCTCAGTCTCGCCGATATCCGCGGCCCGTTCAACAGCCGCCGACCGGCAAAGATTTTCCGGTCCGAAAACCGGCAGATTTTTGCCGGTCCGCTTTTCCGGCACTCTTTCCCGCGTCTTTCCGGGCGCTTCCGGGTCTCTCCGCCGACCGGCAGAACATTGCCGGTCGCATCCGTTGACATTCGCTACACGCAGTTGCGAATCTCGGTGCACACCGGGCTCGTCGGGACCCTTCTGGCGGCACATCTCTGCCCCGCTCAGGTTCGATTCCAGGCTCGGAACTCGACCGAAAGAACTCGCGGGAGCGGCCTTGCACGCCTTTATGAACATCAAGAAGACGATAGGGATCAGCAACGACTTCTGGAACGTCACGGCCGACTCCGGAATGGCCGGAATCGTCGCCGGAAACCTCGGCTCGGGGCGCTACGCCGCCCTCGCCGACGGCCACGAGTTCCTGAACATGTCGTCGTACTCGTACCTCGGTCTCGACTCCCACCCGGCGCTGATCCGCGCCGCGGCCGACGCCGTCACCGACAACGCCTCGCTGAACACCTCGGTCTCCCGGATGCGCGTGCACTTCGGGATCCTGAAGGAGGCCGAGGACGCGCTCTCGGACCTCTTCCGGGTGGAGGCGGTCACCCTCGCCTCCTGTGCCGCGGCCGCCTGGTCCGCGCTGCCCCTGGTGGCCTCCGGGGCCTTCACCGACGGCGTGCCGCCGCTCATGGTGTTCGACAAGCACGCGCACTTCTGCCTGAACGCGATGAAGCCGAGCGTCGCCGACGAGGCCGAGGTCAGGACCATCGCGCACAACGACGTCGAGGCCCTCGAGGAGCTGTGCCGCACCCACCCCAACGTGGCCTACGTGGCCGACGGGGTGTACAGCACGGGCGGCCAGGCGCCGGTACGGGAACTGCTGCGGCTGCAGGAGAAGTACGGCCTCTTCCTGTTCTTCGACGAGGCGCACGGCGTCTCCACCTGCGGCGAGCAGGGGCGCGGTCTGGTCCTCGACACCATGGGCGAGATCAACGACCGCACCCTGATCATCACGTCCCTGAACAAGGGCTTCGGCGCCTCCGGCGGCGCGATCTTCCTCGGGCCGCGCGGCTCGCGGCAGCGCCGTGACCTCGCCCTGCGCTACGGCGGCCCGCTGACCTGGTCGCAGCGGATCAACACGGCCGGCCTCGGGGCGATCGTCGCCTCCGCCGCGCTGCACCGCTCGCCGGAACTCGGGACGCTCCAGCAGCGGCTGCGGGAGAACATCGACCTCTTCGACGCGATCGTGCCGACCGCGAACAAGGGCGACGGACTGCCCATCCGCTTCATCGACATCGGCTCGGAGGAGAAGACCGTCCGCATCGGCCGGACACTGCTTTCCGAGGGCTACTACACCTCCGCGCTCTTCTTTCCCGTCATCGCCCGCGGAAAGGCGGGGCTGCGCATCATGCTCCGTGCCGACATGACGAGCACGGACATCGAGCACTTCGGCCGCCTGGTCAATGACCTGCGGAGCCAGAATGACTGAGTCACGCATGACGGCCACGCGCGAAAAGGCCGTGAGCCGACGCACGATGGCACTGTCCTGCCTGTTGGTGTTCATGGCTCAGATGGCGACCACCATTTATCTGCCCTCGCTCCCGATCGTGGCGCACGACTTCGGAATGTCGCGTCATTACGCGGCCCTTTCCATTTCGGTGTTCGTGATCGGCGCCGCGGCTCCGGTCGTCCTGTGGGGAGTGGCGGCGGACCGGTACGGCCGCCGCGGCCCGCTGCTGGCCTCGCTGGCGCTGTTCGTGGTGAGCAGCGCGCTGATCGCGCTGTCCCGGTCCCCCGAGGGGCTGCTGGTGCTGCGCGCGCTGCAGGGCATCGGCGCCGGCGGCGCCGCGATCATCGCCCGGATCCTGGTGCGGGACCGCTGGAGCGGGGACGAGCTGGCCCGGCGGCTCTCGGTGCTGTCGATCGCGTTCATCACCGCGATGGGCGGCGGTCAGTTCATCGGCGGCCTGATCGGCAGGTACTCCCACTGGGAGACGGGCTTCGTCGTCCTCGCCGCGGTCGGCACGCTCGCCGCCGCCCTGACGTTCACCGTCCCGTTCGCGTCGAGCCGTGCCGTACAGCCACCGTCGGAGGTGCTGCGGATCTGCCTCGACATCAGCAGGCAGCCCCGCTTCCTGCTGCCGGCCCTGGCCGGCGGTGCGGGGTTCGCGACGATCGTGCTGCTCCAGGAGGTCAGCCCGTTCGTCTTCCAGCAGCACTTCGGGCTCGCCACCGACCAGTACGGAAGCCTCGGCCTGCTCCTCGGCGCGGCCTACTTCGCCGGCGCGATGACCGTCAACCGTCTGGTGGCGAGGGCCGGTTCGGGTCGTCTGATGACCGCCGGGTCGATCGTGATGACCGCGGCCGGCGTCCTGATGATCGTGCTGTGGTCGGTGCCCGGCCTGCCGGACGGCGGCGCCCTGGTGGCCTTCGTCGCGCTGTACTGCGTGACCACGTTCGGGCAGTCGGTCCTGTTCCCCAACAGCATGGCCACGGCCGTGAGCAGCCAGCAGAGCCACGGCGCCTACGCCGTCTCCCTGTGCGGCTTCCTCCAGCAGTCGATGGCGGGCCTGGCCGCGGCCACGGCCGCGCTGCTGCAGGCCGACCTCGCCTGGGCCACGGTCGCCGCCGGGCTTGGCGCCGCGGCCTGGCTCATGACCCGTGTCGCCGTCCGCTCGGCAGTGACCGGCGACGCCCCTTCGGCAGCCCCTTCAGCAGCCCCTTCGGCCATCCCTTCGGAAGGGAAGTGACATGGCGGTTCTGCGTTCCCACATCAACCCGGCCGGCGAGGTGTTCCGCCGCAACCGCGAGGCCTACGCCGGCCTGCGCGAGCAGATCGCCGCGGCACGCGCCACGGCCACGGCCGGCGGCGGCGCCGAGGCACAGGCCCGGCACGCCGCGCGCGGCAAGCTCTCCGCGCGGGAGCGGGTGACCCGGCTGCTCGATCCGGGCACCCCGTTCCTGGAGATCGGCCAGCTCGCCGCGCACGAGGTGTACGAGCAGGCCGTGCCGTCCGCGGGCATCATCACCGGCGTCGGCATGGTGGAGGGCCGGCCCACGGTCGTGTTCGCCAACGACGCGACGGTGAAGGGCGGCACCTACTACCCGCTGACCGTGCGCAAGCACCTCCGGGCCCAGCAGGTGGCCCGCGAGAACGGCCTGCCCTGCGTCTACCTGGTCGACTCCGGCGGCGTCTTCCTGCCGATGCAGGAGGACATCTTCCCGGACGAGAACCACTTCGGGCGGATCTTCCGCAACATCGCGGAGATGTCCGCGATGGGCCTGCCGCAGATCGCGGCCGTGATGGGCTCGTGCACCGCCGGCGGTGCGTACATCCCGGCGATGTGCGACGAGACGGTCATCGTGAAGGGCACCGGCTCGATCTTCCTGGGCGGTCCGCAGCTGGTACGGGCGGCGACCGGCGTGGTCGTCGACACCGAGACCCTGGGCGGGGCCGACCTGCACACCACGACCAGCGGTGTCGCCGACCACCTCGCCCTGAACGACGAGCACGCGCTCACCCTGGTGCGCGAGATCGCCGCCCGGCACGGCAGGACCATGCCCGCGGCGCCGCCCGAGACGCCGGTGCCACCGCTGTACGACCCCGCCGAACTCGCGGGCGTCATCAGCGCCAACCCGCGGGAGCCGATCCCGGCCCGGGAGATCCTCGCCCGGCTGCTGGACGGCAGCGAGTTCACCGAGTACCGGGCCCGCTTCGGGCCGACGATCGTGTGCGGCACCGGCCGGATCGGCGGCTACCCGGTGGGCGTCCTCATCAACGACGGCGTGCTCTTCTCCGAGAGCGCCCAGAAGGCCGCGAACTTCATCGAGCTGTGTTCGCAGCGCGGCATCCCGCTGCTGTTCCTGCACAACATCAACGGCTTCATGGTCGGCGCCGAGTACGAGGCCGGCGGCATCGCCAAGCACGGCGCCAAGATGGTGAACGCCGCCTCCTGCGCCGCCGTCCCGAAGTTCAGCGTGCTGATCGGCGGCAGCTACGGCGCGGGCAACCTCGCCATGTGCGGCCGCTCGATCGGCCCGCAGCTGATGGCCATGTGGCCCAACGCCCGTACCTCCGTGGTCGGCGGCGAACAGGCCGCGACGGTCATGGCGCTGATGAAGAACGAACAACTGGCCAGACAGGGCCAGTCGATGAGCCCGGAGGAGGAAGAGGCCTTCAAGAAGCCGATCCGGGACAACTACGACCGCGAGGGCCACCCCCTCTACGTCGCCGCCCGGCTGTGGGTGGACGCGCTCGTCGACCCCACCGACACCCGTGAATGGCTGACGCTGAGCCTCGCCCTGGCCGCGGCAGCACCGCAACGAGAGACGCGCTTCGGCGTGTTCAGGATGTGAAGGTCCGTCATGGTGAAACGACTCCTGATCGCCAACCGGGGCGAGATCGCCCGCCGCATCGCCCGCACCTGCAGACGGCTGGGCATCGAGTACGTCGCTGTCCACTCGGAGGCCGACGGCGCCGCGGCGCACCTGGAAGGCGCCGTCGAACACGTCCTGATCGGGCCCGCTCCGGCGGCCGACAGCTATCTGCGCGCCGAGGCGCTGGTCGACGCGGCCCTGCGCACCGGCTGCGACGCCGTCCACCCCGGCTACGGGTTCCTCTCGGAGAACGCCGAGTTCGCCGCCGCGGTCACCGACGCGGGCCTGGTCTTCGTCGGGCCCGACGCGCCGACCATCGCGGCCATGGGCGACAAGTCCACCGCGAAGCGCCTGATGGCCGAGGCGGGGGTGCCGGTGCTGCCGGGCTCGGCGGACGCCACCGAGTCGGTGGACGAGATACGGGCGCACGCCGGACGCATCGGCTACCCGGTGATCCTCAAGCCGGTCGCCGGCGGCGGCGGCAAGGGCATGCAGGTCATCGAGCGGGAGGCGGACCTCGCCCCGGCCGTCGAGGCCGCGGTCCGGCTCGCCCGCGCGAACTTCGGCGACGGACGCCTGCTGATCGAGCGGTACCTGCGCCGGCCCCGGCACATCGAGGTCCAGGTCTTCGGCGACACCCACGGCGACGTGGTGCACCTCTTCGAGCGCGAGTGCTCGCTGCAGCGCCGGCACCAGAAGATCGTGGAGGAGGCGCCGGCCGCCAACCTTCCGGCGGCGGTCCGGGAGGCACTGCTCGCCTCGGCCGTCCGCGGCGCGCGGGCCATCGGCTACGTCAACGCGGGCACCTTCGAGTTCATCCTCGACGGGACGGGCGAGTTCTTCTTCCTCGAGGTCAACACCCGCCTCCAGGTCGAGCACCCGGTCACCGAGGCCATCACGGGCCTCGACCTGGTCGAATGGCAGCTGCGGGTCGCCGCGGGCGAACGCCTCCCGCTGTCACAGCCCGAGATCACCGCGTCCGGGCACGCCGTCGAGGTCCGCGTGTACGCCGAGGACCCGGACGCGGACTTCCGCCCGGCACCCGGCCGCGCACTCGCCGCCGTCTGGCCGACGGGAGTACGGGTCGACGCGGCCTTCGACGACACGGGCGACGTGCCGGTCTTCTACGACCCGATGATCGCCAAGCTCGTCGCCCACGGCCCCGCCCGGCCCGCCGCCCTCGCCCGGCTGCTGCACGCCGTACGCTCCACCGCCGTCCTCGGCCTCACCACCAATCTCGGCTTCCTCGCCGACCTGCTGCGCGACCCCCGGGTGAGCGCTGGTCTGGTCGACACCCACCTGGTGGACGAGTTCACCGAACGCGCCACGGAACACCGGCGCGACCTGGAACCGCTCGCCGCGGCCTGCGCGGCCGCGATGAGCCTGCCCGCCCGCCCCGCCGGGGCCGTCGGCGACTCGCCGTGGACCGGTTCCGCCGGCGCCCTCGACCGGCGGCTGCTCGACCCGCACGCCCCACTGGGCCGCGTCGCCTGCCGGGTGGGCGGCCGCCCGCTCGAGGCGTCCCTGCTCTCCCGGCGGCAGGACACGCTCACGGTCAGCGTCGCCGGCGAGCGTCTCTCCGTCACGTGCGTGCCGGACGGGACGCTGCTGCGCGGCACGGCCGGCGAGGCGCGGTGGACGGGCCTGCGCAGGGCCGACGGCTGCGAACTCGTCGTCGACGGCCACCGGCTGACCCTGACGCTCGGCGTCACCGGCGAGGACGACGATACGGCGGGCGGTGACGCGATCACCTCACCCATGCCCGGCACCGTCGTCCAACTGTCCGTCACCGCAGGCGACTTCGTCGAAGAGGGCGACACCGTGGCGATCGTGGAGGCGATGAAGATGGAGAACCGCATCCTCGCCCCCGTCTCCGGTGTCGTCGAGGAGGTCCGCTGCGCCCTCGCCGACATCGTCTCGGCCGACCAGGTCCTCGTCGTCATCGATTCAGAGCAGAACGAACGGAAGTGAAGAACCAGATGAACCCCATCCGCCGTGTCGGAGTGGTCGGCTCGGGCGCCATGGGTGCCGGAATCGCCGAAGTGAGCGCCCTGGCCGGCCTGGACGTGCTGGTCGCGGTCTCCCGCGAGACCTCGCTGACCACGGGGCGGCAGCGCGTGCTCGCCTCCCTCGACCGCGCTGTCGCCAAGGACCGTCTCACCGCGGCCGAACGGGACGCGGCGGTCGCCCGCATCCGGTTCACCATGGATCTGGGCGAGCTGGCCGACCGGCAGCTGGTGGTCGAGGCGGTCCGCGAGGAGGAGACCCTCAAGCTGGACCTCTTCGCCGCCCTCGACAAGGTGGTCGAGGACCCGGAGGCGATCCTGGCCTCCAACACCTCCTCCATCCCCATCATGAAGCTGGCCGGGGCCACCGACCGCCCGGCCCAGGTCATCGGCACCCACTTCTTCAACCCCGTACCCGCCATGTCCCTCGTGGAGCTCGTCGGCTCGCTGCACACGTCCGAGACGACCATGGACCGGGCCGAGGCATGGGTCGCCGAGACGCTGGGGAAGACGCCCATCCGCAGCAAGGACCGGGCCGGCTTCGTCGTCAACGCGCTGCTCGTGCCGTATCTGCTGTCCGCCGTACGCATGGTGGAGACGGGCTTCGCCAGCGCCGAGGACGTCGACCAGGGCATGGTCCTCGGCTGTTCCCACCCCATGGGCCCGCTGCGGCTGACCGACATGGTGGGCCTGGACGTCGTGGCGGCCGTGGCCGACGCGCTGTACCAGGAGTTCAAGGAGCCCCTCTACGCGGCTCCGCCGCTCCTGGCCCGCATGGTCGAGGGCGGCCTGCTGGGCCGGAAGTCGGGCCGCGGCTTCTACGCGTACCCGTAACCGCCGCGCGCCCCTCCGCACACCCACCAGAAACGGACCACCCACGTGACCACTGCCAGCACGCTCTCTCCCTCGACGCCCGCACCCACGGGACTGGTCCTCGCCGACCTGATTCCCGTCCGGGGCACCACCCGCGCCCGCGCCCGCGACGCCGCTCTGGTCCTCGGCGGTGCGGCTCTGACCGGGCTCGCCGCCCAGCTCGCGGTGCCGGTGCCCGGCTCGCCGGTCCCGGTGACCGGGCAGACCTTCGCCGCC
>NZ_JBSGIW010000164.1:0-7253 GCF_053605265.1 Streptomyces sp. NPDC003943
GCCCAGGGCGCGGGCGCGCCCGCCCGGCGCGTCGTCAACGCCGTCACCAGCCTGCTCGCCGTCCCCGGACTGCGCGCCACGGGCGGCTGGCTCAGCGCCCGGCTGACCGCCGGCATGCTCGGCCAGGTCGCCCGCTACCTCAACCGCGCCGAGTCCGACGGCACCACCACCCTCGACCAGCGGATCCGCGCCCGGGTCGCCGACTGCCTCGACCCCGACGGCCCCAACATCGTCGTCGCCCACTCCCTCGGCACCGTCGTCGCCCTGGAGACCCTGCACCGACACCCCGCCGACGTCGCCCTGTTCGTCACCCTCGGCTCGCCGCTCGGCATCCGCGGCGCCGTCCACCCACGGGTCCGCCCGCACCCCCTCGCCACCCCCGCCACCGTCCGCCGCTGGCTCAACTTCTGGGACCGCGACGACCTCGTCGCCGCCCGCCCCGTCCTGGAGGACTTCACCCGGCCCAACGCCCGTGCCGTCGCCCCGCACAGCCGCCGCGTCGACTCCGACGGCGCCTGGGTGCACCCCGCCGCCACGTACCTGGCCCAGCCGGCCGTCGCCGGCCCCCTCGTCGAGGCGCTCACCACCCTCGCGGAGCGATGAACGAACGGCGCCATGTGCTCGTGATCGGGGCCCAGTGCCCCGAACTCGGCCTGCTCGACGCGCTCGAACCGGCCGCGCACGCCCTGCACGACACCCTCACCACCCCCTGGGCCGGCGCCTGCGAGAAGGACCCGGCGCCCGGCGCCCGCACCCTGCTGTCCGGCCCCGGCCTCACCCGTGCGGAGATCGAACACGCGGTACGGGAGGCGGGCCGGGCCGCCGCCGGCGCGGGTGCCGTGCTCGTGCTCGCCTTCCTCGGCCACGGCATGGCCGCCGGCACCCAGCTGTACTTCATGGCCGGCGACTCGCGCGCCGAGGACCCGCTGAGCGCGGTCAACGTCGGCGCCCTGCTCGGCGGACTCCTCGACACCACCGGCCTCGACGGCCTCGTCGCCCTCGTCGACACCTGCCACGCCGGCCACGCCACCCCCGACCTGTCCTCGCTCGCCGGCGGCATCCGGCGCGGCGACACCCGGCTCACCCTGCTCATGGGCGCCGCCGCCGACGAGGAGGCCTACGACCTCCGCTTCAGCACCACCCTGGTCAAGGTGCTCCACGCGGGCGTCGCCGAGGCCGGCGAGACCCTCACCGGCGCGTCCGTCGCCCGGGCCGTACGCGAGGACGGCGGAGCCGTCGGCCAGGCGATCCAGCACGTCGACTACGACGGCGCCCAGTTCGCCGCCGGCCCGCTCTGGCTCGCCCGCAACGCCCGGCACACCGCCGCCTGCGCCGGCTCCCCGCTCGGCCCCGTCGCCCGCGCCGCCCTCCGCCAGGCCCTCACCCCGCTGGGCGGGGACCAGGCCGCCGCCGACGCCCCCACCCACCCCCGCGACCTGGCCGCCCTGCGCGACCGCCTCGCCACCCTGCCCGCCCCCGAACGCCAATGGGCCCAAGGCGTCCTCGACGCCCTGCGGGACACCGCCCGCACCCTCGCCCTGCTCACCGCCTGGCCCGGCGCCGACCTCACCAGCACCCTGCTGCGCCGCACCCTCGCCGCCACCGGCGCCGGCCCGCTCACCCCGCTGCCCGGCTCCACCGGCACGGACCTCCTCCGCGACACCGTCGAACACCTCCTGCTGCGCGCCCCGCTCGCCGGCGGCAGCCGCACCGCACCCGCCGCCGGCTTCCTCGCCGGGCTCGCCCGCTCCACCGGCGTCGACCCGCAGCACCCCGCCCTGCGCGCCTGGGCCAAGGACACCGGCGCCGTCATCGACCTCAACGACGCCTTCGCCCGGCTCGCCGAGCGCACCGAGGAGATGCGCCTGCGGCTCGTCGTCAGCCTGCACGCGGCCGTCGGCGACGAATGGCCCGAATCCCTCGCCGTCTGGCTCCTCGACGGCGGTACCGTCCGCCACCACGAGGAGTTCCCCTGCGCCACGCAGGACCGCGCCGGCACCGAACGGGCGCTGGTCGGCGTGCTCCGCTGGGCCACACCCCTCGCCCGCGCACTGGGCACGCCCCTGCGCCGCGTGGAGATCGCCGCGCCCGCCCCGCTGCTCGCCGGCTGGAAGCCCGAGGAGACCGACTTCGGCATGCGCATCGGCACCCGCTACGACGTGGTGCTGCGCTGGAGCGACCGGATCCAGCCACCCGAGCACCTGTGGTGGATCAACGACCAGGCCCGCGACACCCTGAAGGCCATCGAGGACAGCGCCGACGGCGACCGCGTCGACTGGTTCGACGAGGCCGACACCCGCCGCGTACCCGAACTGCGCGAGCGGCTCATGAGCGAGCCCCGCACCCGCGCCGTCGCCCTCGCCCACCGGCCCGCCCGGCTCGGCGACCTGATGGAGACGCTGCTCGCCTCCTCGCCGATCGTGCTGTGGCCGGACGACGCGCCGAGCGATGCGCCGGGCGATGCGCCGGGCGACGCGACGGCCGACGACCCGTCCGAGGAGTCCGTACCGGAACCCGTACGCCGCTCCGTCGACACCCACTGGCATCTGCTGCCCGCCGAGTTCTGCCGCGCCTACCGGCAGAAAGGACGCTCCCAAAACGGGCTGCACCACCTCGCCCGGCTCCGTACCGTCTGGGACGGAGCGGAGTGGCTGGACTTCTGCACCTGGTTCGACAGCGAACACCTGGCCGGCCGGCACCCGGCCCACCACGAGGGGGAGTCACCCGCATGACCTGGCAGCCCTACTACGCCGGCCACGGCACCCCGCCCGCCCGGCCCGAGGAGCGCGTCGCGCTGCCCCCGGCGCCGCCCTGGCGCGAGTTCCCGCGCCGCTCCCTGCACGAGCAGTTCGTGCCGCCGCGCGGCCTGATCGAGGCCGTCAACGCCGCGCTCGCGCTGCGCCGCCCGCTGCTCGTCACCGGACCGGCCGGATCCGGCAAGTCCACGGTCATCGAGCAGGTCGCCGCCGAACTCGACCTCGGCACCGTGCTGCGCTGGCACATCACCTCCCGCAGCAGCCTCGCCGACGCCCTCTACCGCTACGACGCCCTCGGCCGCATCCACGCCCAGCGCCTCCAGGGCACCGACGGCGGCCCGTCCGCCTCCGACGACATCGCGCCCTTCCTGCGCATGGGCCCGCTCGGCACCGCCCTGCTGCCCGCCGACCGGCCCCGCGCCCTGCTCATCGACGAGATCGACAAGAGCGACCTCGACCTGCCCAGCGACCTCCTCGACGTCCTCGAACGCGGCGAGTTCGAGATCCCCGAACTCGCCCGCTACGGCACGGACGTCGTCGCCGTACGCGAATGGCAGGGCGACCGGCACCACGAGATCCGGCGCGGCCGGGTGCAGTGCACCGAGTTCCCGTTCATCGTCATGACCAGCAACGGCGAACGCGACTTCCCCGCCGCCTTCCTGCGCCGCTGCGTCCGCTTCACCATGCCGCTGCCCACCCCCGAGACGCTCCTCAGGATCGTCGAGGCCCACATGGGCGCCGGCACCGCCGCCACCCCGGCGGCCGACCGGCTCGTCACCGCCTTCCTGGAGCGCCTCGGCGCGGGCGAGAGCCTCGCCGTCGACCAGCTCCTCAACGCCGTCCACCTCCTGGCCGGCACCGACGCCCCCGACGAGGCCCGACGGCAGGCCGTCGAGGACCTCATCCTGCGCGAGCTCTCGCATGCCTGACCCACTGCCCCGGCTGCTCTCCGCCCTGCGCACCGCCGTCCCCGAACTGGACGGCACCGCACTGGCGGAGGCGCTGTGGCTGGCCGCCCACCAGGCGGACGAAGGGGTACGGGACGGAGCCGGGCCCGGCCCGGAGTCGGCCGCGTCCCGGCCGGGCGACCGGCAGCGGCCGCCCGAGCCGGAGACGCCGTCCACCGCCGACCGGGACGCCCGTGCCCCCAGGACCCCGGCCCGTGAACCCGGCCCCGACGACGCCAGGAGCCCAGGCGCCGCCACCCGCCCCCTCCACGAACGGCTCCCCGGCAGCGCCGCCCCCGTCCGCGGCCACGCCGTCGCCGCGCCCCACGCCGCGGGACTGCCCCGCGCCCTGGAACTCACCCGCGCCCTGCGCCCGTGGAAACGACGCTGGCCACAGGGCCGGCGCGGCGAACTCGACATCGACGCCACCGTCGACGGCTACGCCCGCAGCGGCGAACTGATCCCCGTGTTCAAGGCCGCGCCCGAGCGCTGGTTCGACCTGGTCCTCGTCGTCGACCGCTCGCCCGGCATGCGCGTGTGGGGCGAGACCGTCGCCGAGTTCACCACCGTCCTGGACCGGCTCGGCGCCTTCCGCACCCTCCAGGTCGCCGACCTCACCTTCGACGCGCACGGCGCGCCCCGCGCCCCCGGCGCGCTCCGCTCGGCCGACGGGCGGCGCCTCGTCGTCGTGGTCTCCGACTGCATGGCCGAGGCATGGCGCCGCCCCGACGTCTGGCACCTGCTGCGCGCCTGGGCCGGCGCCCACCCCACCGCCGTGCTCAACCCGCTGCCCACCAAGCTCTGGCGGCGCGGCGGCCTGAACCTCCCCACGACCCGCTTCACCCCGGCCGCCCCCGGCAGCCCGCGCAGCCGCGTACCCGTGGAACCGCCCGGCCTGATCGGCCCGAACCAGGAGGCCGAGGAAGGCGACTGGCTGCCCGTCCCGGTCCTCTCCCTCACCCCGCACTCCCTCGGCCGCTGGTCGCGCACCCTCATGCGCGGCGACCCGGAGGGCTGCACCGCCGTCCTCGTCCCGCCCACCGGCCGCACCACCGCCGGCCCCGCCCGGCCGCGCACGGTCCCGCTCCCGCCCGCCGAGCTCACCCGCCGCTTCCTCCGCACCGCCTCCCCGCGCGCCGCCCGGCTCGCCGTGCTCTGCGCACCGTTCGACCGGCTCAGCCTGCGGCTGCTGCACCTGGTGCGGGAGAAACTGGTGCCGGAGGCGCAGATCGCGGACGTCGCCGAGGTCGTCACCAGCGGAGTCTTCGAGGTCACGCAGGAGGGCGGCGGGACGGTCGAACTGGCCCCCCGGCCCGAGGTCCAGGCCGTGCTGCGCGAGCACCTCCCCGCCCACGAGGTCTGGGCCCTGCACCAGGCCCTCGACCAGCACATCGCCGACCGCGGCACGAGCCGGACCAGGCTGCCCTCGGTCGCGTACGACGCGAACGGCCCGCACGACCTGGCGGCGGAACGTGAGGCGTTCGCGCGGGCGTCACGGCGGACGCTCGAACTGCTGGGGCTGGCCGAGCCGGAGCCGGACGCCGGGGCGGGGGCCGGAGACCCGGAGGAGGAGTGGGGCAGCCTGCCGCCGGCGCCGGAGCCCTTCGTGGGCGCCGCGCGGCTGACGGCGGAAGAACTCGCCGAGCGCCTGATCTCCGGCACCGTGCGGGCCGTCCACGTCACCGCCTGGGACGGTGTCCCCGGCGCGGGCCGGACCGCCCTCGCGCTGCACCTGGCCCACCGGGTCCGCGAACAGTTCCCCGACGGGGCGTTCTTCGTACGGCTCCGCGGCTCCACCCGCCACCCCGTCCCGCCGGAGGCCGCACTGGACCGGCTCCTGCACGACCTCGGGGCCCCCCGGCAGGAGTTCGCCGGCGGGGCCGTGCGCCCGGAGGCGCTGACAGAGATCCTGCACCGGGCGCTGAGCGGGCGCCGGGTCCTCCTCGTCGTCGACGACCTCGGGACGGACGAGCGCACCCGCGCCTTCGCCGCCCTCCCCCCGGAGGGCAGCGCCGTCATCACCACATCACGGGGCGAGGTGCCGTACGGGCTCCAGGCCACCGAAGTGCACCTGGCGGGGCTCCTCGCCCTGGACGCGGTCCAGTTCCTCACCGACATGGGCGCGCCCCGGCCGGAGGCCCCGGCGGGCAGCCGCTGGTGGCCCCTCACCCTGCGGATCGTGGGCGGCGCCCTCGCCTCGCCCGACCCGGTGGTCGCCGCCAAGGCCGCCCGGTTCGTCGTCGAGGCGCGCGAGTCGACTCCGCCCGTGCATCCCGCCACGGCCGTACGCCACTGGCTCGACGAGCTCGCCGAAGGCCGCGCCACCACCCTCGTCCGCCTCGCGGAGGCGACCGCCTCCGAGTTCACCCTGGAGGAGGCCGCGGCCGTCCTCGACCGCCGGCTGCCCTCCGCCGCCGCACGCCTCGACACCCTCGTACGCGACGGGCTCCTGGAGCGGTCCGGACCCGGCCGGTACGTGTTCCCGGCCGCCGTCCACGACGAAGTGCGGGCGACCCCGGGCTACGACGCGCGGCGGGAGGTCGCCCGGGAACGGATCAGCCGCTTCCACCAGGCCGCCGCCGCGGCCCTCTACGAGGAGCGGCACCCCGGCGCCGCCCTGCCGGCACGTCTCGGCATCGTCCCCGAGCCCGCGCCCCGCCCCGAGGTGTGGGTGCGCAACGCGCTGGAGTTCCCGGACGTGACCCCGGAGACGCTGCTGCTGCTCACGGACGTGGCCGTGGAGCCGCCGTACCTCCCGGCGTTCGAGCGGGCCGCCGGGCGCTGGACCGGGACGAGCCCGGCGTACGGCGGAACCGCCCGGGGCCGGGCCGCGCTCGCCCTCGCGCGGACCGAGCACGCCCTCGGGCGGCCCGAGGACGCGTGGGAGACCCTGCACCGGGTCTCCCACACCGGCCTGGAGGCCGACGAGGCGACGTACGGCCACGCGGCCCTGCTCCTCAACCGGCTGGTGCTCACCCTCTGGCCGCAGGACGGGGCACGGGACGCGATCTCCTGGGCCAGGGAGGCGCTCGCCTCCTTCGGCCGCGGCCCGTCACCCGAGACGGGCGAGGCGCTGCTCTGCCTCGAACAGGCCCTGGACGCAAACGGCGAGGACGATGAACTCCTGGTCGTGCAAGAGGAGTTGACCTCTCACTTCCAGCTCCGTGACCTGCCGTCGGAGGCAGGCCGGGTCTATGTGCGCACCGCCGCGACGCTGCTCCGGCTCGGCCGCCCCGACCAGGCGCAACTGGCCGTGCGGTGGGCGCTGGCGGTGCTCGACCCGGTGCGGGACGCGGCGGAACGGCAGGCGGCCGAGCGGCTGCTGCGGCTCGCCGCGGATCCCGCCAGGACCGTCATCGCCCTCGGCGCGCCCGCCGCGTCCCGTCACCGGCTCGCCTCGGAGTCGGCGGCCCTGCTCGCCGGTCTGGCGTCCGTCGGGCGCGGCCGGTTCGAGAGCCATGCGTTCCAGGACTGCCTGCTGAGAAACCCCGTCCGCCTGCTGGGCGCCGTACTCGTCGCCCTCATGGTCCTCCTCGCGATCGTCGGACCG
>NZ_JBSGIW010000165.1:0-6960 GCF_053605265.1 Streptomyces sp. NPDC003943
CCACGAGGGCGAGGTGCTGCACCGCGACTCCACCGGCAGCCTGCAGACCGTCCGACCGCGCGAACTCGGCCTGATGACCTCCGGCCGGACGAGGCGCTGCTCGCCGCCATCGGCCGTCCCGGCGGCGGGCGGGCCCGGCGCGGCGCGGGCACGGACGCGACGCTCGCCGTGTGCCGGCTCGTCGCGGCCGACGCGCGGATCGCCCTCGCCGAGTCGGAGTCCGTCGAGGCCGCCGGGACCGGCACCGGTCAGGACGAGTCCGATCCCGTCGAACGGATCGCGCTCGCCTCGCGGGTGCGCACCCGCGAGGTCGGCCTGCGCGGCCGCTGGTGGCGGGAGAACTGCGGCCCCCTGGTGGGCCGGCGGGAGCACGACGGCGCGCCGGTGGCGCTGCTGTGGCGGCGCGGCGGCTATGTGGCGGTCGCGCCGGGCGGCGGGCACCGGGAGCGGATCGACGAGGACAGCGAGGGTGCCTACGAGCGGCGGGCCGTGATGTTCTACCGGCCGCTGCCCGAGGGCCCGGTGGGGCTGCCGAGGCTGCTGCGCTTCAGCACCCGCGGCACCCGCCAGGAACTGCGGGCGCTGCTCCTCGGCGGCCTCGTCTCGATGGTCCTGGGCGCGGCCGTGCCCACGGCCACCGGGCGGGTCCTCGGCGAGTACGTGCCGGCCGCCGAGAACGACCTGATCGTGCAGACCGCGGTGGCGCTCGTCGCCGCGGCCGTGGTCGCCGCCGCGTTCGGCCTGCTGCAGAGCGTCGCCCTGCTGCGCCTGGAGGGCCGCATGGAGGCCGCCCTGCAGCCCGCCGTCTGGGACCGGCTGCTCCGCCTCCCCGCCACCTTCTTCACCGGCCGCTCCACCGGCGAACTCGCCAACGCGGCCCTGGGCATCGGCGCCGTCCGCCGCATGCTGGCGGGCGTCGCCCCCGTCTGTGTCCAGGCCGCCACCGTGGGCACGATGAACGTGGTCGTGCTGCTCGTCCTCAGCCCGTCCCTCGCGCTCGTGGCACTCGCCCTGCTGCTCGCCGTCGGCGCGGTCTTCCTGGGCTTCGGACTGTGGCAGCTGCGCTACCAGCGCCGGCTCGTCGAGCTGAACAGCAGGCTCGACAACCAGGCCTTCCAGACCCTGCGGGGCCTGCCCAAGCTGCGGGTCGCCGCGGCCGAGAGCTTCGCCTACGCCGCCTGGGCGCGGGAGTTCGCCCGCACGCGGGTGCTCCAGCAGCGCGCCGGCCGGATCCAGAACACGCTCACCGTGCTCGGCGCGGTCTGTCTGCCGCTGTGCACCCTGGTGATGTTCGCGCTCCTCGCGGGCCCGGCCCGCGGCGTCATGTCCGCCGCCGAGTTCCTCACCTTCTCCACCGCGCTCACCATGCTGCTGTCCGCCGTCACCCAGGTGACCGGCGCGCTGCTCTCCGTCGCCGCCGTGCTGCCCGTCTTCGAGCAGGTCGCGCCGATCCTGCGGGCCGCCCCCGAGGTCCGCGGCGGCGCCGCCCGCCCCGGCCGGCTCGGCGGCGCCATCGAGGCCCGCCAGCTGTCGTACCGCTACAGCGACGACGGTCCGCTCGTCCTCGACGGCGTCGACGTGCGCGTCGGGGCCGGGGAGTTCGTCGCGATCGTCGGCGCCAGCGGCTGTGGCAAGTCCACGCTGCTGCGGCTGCTCATCGGCTTCGACCGTCCCACCGAGGGCAGCGTGCTGTACGACGGCCAGGACCTGGCCGCCCTCGACCGGGCCGCCGTGCGCCGCCAGTGCGGCGTGGTGCTCCAGCACGCCCGCCCGCTCACCGGCTCGATCCTCGACTGCCTCCGCGGCACCGAGGCGTTCTCCCTGGAGGACGCGTGGGCCGCCCTCGCGATGGCGGGGCTCGCCGAGGACGTCCAGGCCATGCCGATGGGCCTGCACACCATGCTCTCCGACGGCGGCGGCACGCTCTCCGGAGGCCAGCGGCAACGCCTGATGATCGCCCAGGCCCTCATCCGCAGGCCGCGGATCCTGTTCCTGGACGAGGCGACCAGCGCGCTGGACAACGAGGCACAGCGAGTCGTCATCGAGTCGACGCGGGCGCTGCGCGCGACCCGGATCGTGATCGCCCACCGGCTGTCCACGGTGATGGGAGCCGACCGGGTGATCGCGATGGCGGACGGCCGGGTCGTGCAGCAGGGCACGCCCGCCGAACTGCTCGCGGACCCGGCGGGGCTGTTCCACGAGCTGGTGCGGCGGCAGCTGCGCTGAGACACCCCGAGGGCGCCGGGTCTCGCCCGGCGCCCTCGGTGTCTGTCGCGTCCTGCGTCAGCAGCCGCTGGTCAGCCAGCGGCAGGCGGTGATCAGCGCGGCGGCGTGCTCCTCACCGCGGGCGTCCTCGGTGCGGACCTCCTCGGGCAGCACCTGCAGGGCGTCGATGTCGTGCTCCATCATGGCGAACTCCTCAACAGTCGTATGTCGTACGGGATGGGTGCCGGGCCCCGGACGGGGCCAGGCTCCGCCGGCCGGCGGCCGGCGGAAACTCGGTCGGGCTGTCCGTCAGCCCTCGGGAAGCCAGGCGCGGGGGCCGCCGCAGCGCAGCCGGAGCAGCGTGGAGAGGCTGCCGGCCAGCCCGGTCGCGTACTCCGCGAGCACCGTCCTGCGGTTCTCGTCCGGCACGAGCAGCCGGCCGTCGCGCAGCACCGCATGCGCGGCCAGATGCTCCACGAGCAGCTCGGCGCCCGCGCGGTGCCCCTCGTCGCCGGTCAGCTCCGCGGCGTCGAGCAGGAACTCGGCGTTGCCCGACAGCCCGTGGCAGGTCGCGGGCGAGTCGGTCGCCCGGCCGGCGAGGACGGCGCGGGCGGCGCCCTCCACCAGCTCGCGCAGCGCCGGATCGGTGCGCCCGCCGGCCTGCCAGAGCCGCACCAGGAACGTGCCGGCCCCGGACGAGCCGCTGCACCAGTGCCGCGCGAGCTCCGGCGAGTCCGACAGGTGCCGGGCCCGGTCCACCGGCCACAGCGTCCCGGCGGCGCCGCTCCGGGCCGCCGCCGCGAGCGTGGCGCCCGCCTCGGCGGCGGCCGCACGGAAGGCGTCCTCGCCGGTCGCCGCCGCCGCGAGCAGCAGGAACGTGCCCACTCCGGCCACGCCGTGCGCGAAGCCGTAGTGCCAGGCCCCGGCGAGCGCGGAGTCGAAGTCCTCCGGCACCGGCCAGAACAGCCCCTCGGGAGTGTGCCGGCCCGCCTTGAGAAGCCCCGCGGCGGCCTCGCCGGCCCGGTCGAGGAACCGCGGGTCGCCGGTGGCCCGCCAGAACCGCAGCTGGGTGAGACCGGAGCCGGCCGCGCCGTGACACACGTCGGGGTTGGGCCAGCGCACGGGCAGGGCGAGCGCCGACTCGGCGGCCCGGTGGGCCAGTTCGGCGTCGTCGAGCGCCTGAGCGGCGTCGAGCAGGGCCCAGGCGGTGCCCGCCCGCCCGAAGTGCAGCCCCGGAAGACCGCCGGGGACGTCCCGCTGCCGGTCCGCGGTCCAGCGCGCGGCGCTCCGCAGACCGTCCCGCAGCGGCTCCGCGTCGATCCCGAGCTCGTCCGCGTGCCGCAGGGCCCGGGCCAGTACGGCGACGCCGCCGGCCGATCCGTGCTGCAGCGCCACCGGGTCGCAGGTCTCGCCGAAGGAGTCGGAGCTCCAGAGCCGCTCGGGGTCGTCGGGCCGCATGGTGACGAGGAGGTGAGCGATCCCGTCACGGAGAAGGCGGTCGCGGACGGCGTCGGGGGTGCGGGTGTCGGGCGCGGCGTCGGGGCCGCGGGTGGCGGGCGCGGGGTCGGGCGTGCGGGTGGGGCGGTCAGGCGCGGGGTCGGGGGTGCAGGTGTCGGGCGCGGCGTCGGGGCCGCGAGTGGCGTGGTCGGGCGCGGGGTCGGGGATGCGGGAGGAGTGGTCGGGCGCGGGACGCGGAGTGCGGGTGGGGCGGTCGGGCACGGGATCGGAGGTGCGGGAGGCCGTGGCGGAGGCCGCGCCCGGAGCCGGGTCGTCCTCCGCCCCCTGTGCGCCCAGCGCCCTCACGAAGTCCCTCGCGCGCTCCAGGTCCCAGCGGTCCGCCGCCTCGTCCCGCATCAACCCGCGTATCAGCGGCGCGAACCGGGCCACCGGCGGCAGGTCGCGCGCCAGCAGTTCCACCAGGGCCGCCAGGCGCTCCTCGTCCGGTCGTGCCCCGCCCTCCGGCTGGTCCGGCGCGAAGAGCGGGTCGGCGCCGCTCAGCGCGTGGAGGATCGTCGCGCCGAGCGCGTAGAGGTCGGCGGACGGCGGGAGCCCGGGGGCGACCTGGTCGAGGTCGCGGAGTTCGGGGGCGGTGTAGCCGGGGGTGGCGCCCAGGATCCAGCGTTCGCCTTCCCGCGCGGCCATCTCCAGGTCGATGAGGAGGAGCCGGCCGTCGGGGGTGACCATGACGTTGTTGGGGCCGAAGTCGTGGAGGGTGACGTCGAGTCCGTGCGCGGTGGCCACGAGCTCGACGAGCTGCCACACGAGGGAGGCGGCCGTGCGCCCGTCGGGGCAGGCGGTGCCCTCCCGGGCGAGCCGGTCGGCGACGGCGCGGCGCAGGGTGGTGCCCGGGACGGAGCCGGTGGCGAGGAAGACGCTGCCCTGCTGCTCGAAGACCTCGACGAGGGGCGGGACGAGGTCCGGGGCGGCGGCGCCGAAGCGCCCGAGGAGGGCGGCCTCGCGGCGCAGCAGGTCGCGCACGTCGAGTCCTTCGAGGCCGGCGCCGACGTGCGGCCGGGCCTGTTTGACGACGACGGGGGCGCCGGTGCGGGTGTCCTCGGCGCGGTAGACGCCGCCCTTGTTGGAGTGCTGGATGGCGCCGCGGACGACGTAACGGCCGGCGAGCAGTACGGGCTTGGCGGTGCCGGTGCTGCGGGCGGGCGCGGGCGCGCGGTCGGGGAACGGGTCGCCGGCCCAGGCGGGCGGGGAGTACCAGGCGTTGCGCTGGTCGGCGACGGGGCGGCCGTCCGGGTCGGTGAGGCGGGCGGCGAAGCCGCCGTCGGCGGTGAGTTCGCGGACGCCGGCGAACACCCCGTACCGGTAGGAGACCTGGCTGTCGGGCCGGTAGCGCCGGTCGGAGAGGACGGCGGGCCCAGGCAGGCCGACGGTGACCCGGTGCAGCTCCTCGGCGAGCTGCCGGAAGCGGTCGTCGTCGGCCGGGTAGACGGTGAGGAACTTGCCGCCTCCGCCGCGCGCCGAGCGCCCGGACACGAGCGCGGCGACCCGGGCGGGGCTGCCGGCGAACTTGAAGGCGGTGCCGTGGTCGACGAGCACCTCGGCGCAGCGGGCGAGGACGAGCGGCGCGGAGAGCGGGGTCGCGGAGACGTGGAGCTTCCAGCCCTGGGGGCGGCGGACCGCCCCGGCGGGGACGACGTGGCACCAGAACTCGCCCTGGTCGACGCTCCATTCGCCCGGGCCCCCGCCCGCGCCGGCGGCAGCGCGGCGGGCGAGGACGGCGCGGACGAGGTCGGGGAGGAGGGCGAGGTCGGCGGGGTGCTCGGCGCGGGCACGGCGGGGGTACGACACGGGACTACAGCTCCGGCCGCGTGTAGTGGTCGCCCCAGCTGGTGTCGAGGGGGTCGGCGCCGACCGTCCGCGTCGTGTCCGTCATGACGTCGCCCCGGGGCCCGGCGGCGAACCCGGCGGCGAGGCCGACGCCGACGACGAGGGCGGCGACGGCGAGGAGACGGCGGACGGCTGCGGACATGGGCGGGCTCCAGGGTTCGGGAGACGTGGGACAGGGGCGGGCACCCGCGTTCGGCGGGTTCGCTCCGAATGACCGGCGAAGGGCCGGTGCGACGGGTTTCGGCCCGTCGGACAACCTCAGTTCACCCTGGCGAGTCCGCGTGGTCCAGGGCCGCGACCTGGCAATACCCTGCATGGCACGGAAGTAGCAGGGCCGCGAAGCGGGGGGAATCCGCACATATGACGCACATAGGGACCGATATCGATGAAATCCCGCGACTGGACGCGCATGCCGTCGCCGTCTTCGAGTACGTACTGGCCCGGGGCAGCCTGATCCGCTGGCCTCCCGACGTGGTGCCGGTGCTCGGCCTGAGCCAGGAGGAGGTGGAGGCCGCGTCCCGCAGACTGCTGCGGCTGCGGCTGCTGCGGCCGGCGCCTGGCCGGCCGGAGGAGCTGATCCCGGTGAGCCCGGACGCCGCCGCGGCGGAGGTGATCGGCCCGCTGGAGGCGCAGCTGGCGCGGGCCGCGACGCGCGCGCAGTCCGTACGCGACGAACTGCACTCGCTGATGCCGCAGTACCGGGCCGCGCGGAAGGCGCAGGGCCGTCGGCAGGGCTTCGACGTGCTGCCCGACATGGCCTCGGCGTCGGCGATGCTGACGGAGGAGGCGGAGCGCTGCCGCGAGGAGGTGTTCAGCATCCAGCCGGGTGGCGGGCGGGCCCCGGACCGGCTCGGCGCGGCCCTCGAACGGGACCTGGCGATGCTGCGGCGCGGGGTGCGGATGCGGACGCTTTACCAGCACTCGGCGCGCTCCAGCCTGTCCACGCAGGGGTACGTGGAGCGGCTGACCGAGTCGGGCGCCGAGTACCGCACGGCGGCCGAGCTGCCGGACCGGGCCGTGGTGTTCGACCGCTCCGTGGCCTTCCTGCCGCGCCGCGTCGACGGCGGTACGGGCGAGGGCGCCGTCCTCGTCCGCGACCCCGACGTCGTGGCGTACCTGTGCCGCGTCTTCGACCAGGCGTGGTCGGGCGCGGTCCCGTTCCACGGCACCAGCGAGGCCGCCTACAAGGACGTCGGCCCGAGCCTGCGCCGCGCCCTGGTGGGCCTGCTCGCCGAGGGCGCGAAGGACGAGGTGATCGCCCGCCGCATGGGCATGTCGCTGCGTACGTGCCGCCGCCACATCGCGGAACTGCTTGAGGAGCTGGGCGCGGAGAGCCGCTTCCAGGGCGGAGTGCTGGCGGAGCGCGCCGGCCTGACGACGCCGGCGCCTGTGCGGACGCCCGCGCGGGCGTCC
>NZ_JBSGIW010000166.1:0-6928 GCF_053605265.1 Streptomyces sp. NPDC003943
GCCGGCCGCGGCGAGCGGGCTCGCGGCCTGGACGGGGGCGTCCAAGCAGGAGCTGGGCCGGGAGTTCGTGGAGTCGCTGGCGCGCGGCCTGACCGTGATCACGGCGTTCGGCGAGGGCCGGGCCGCGCTGCCGCTGACGGCGGTCGCCGAGGCCACCGGTCTCGCCCGGGCCACGGCCCGGCGCGCGCTGATCACCCTGGAGCACGTGGGCTGTGTGGCGGTGGACGGGCGGGAGTTCCGGCTGACGCCGCGCGTCCTGTCGCTCGGGTTCGCGCCGCTGTCACGGACGACGCTCACCCGGATCGCCCAGCCGCACCTCGCCGACCTGGCCGAGCGGGTGCGCGAGTCCACGTCCCTGGCCGTGCTGGTCGGCGACGAGGTCCAGTACACCGGCCGGGTCGAGACCAGCCGCATCATGAACGTCCACATCACCGTCGGCACCCGCTTCCCCGCGTACGCGACCTCCATGGGCCGGGTCCTGCTCGCGGGCCTTCCTGCCGGGGACCGCGCCGCCCGGCTCGGTGGCTCCGAGCTGCGGCCGCTCACTCCGTACACCGTGACCGGGCGCGCGGAACTCGACGCGCTCCTGGACCGGGTGGCGCACGACGGGTACGCGCTGGTCGACGAGGAGCTGGAGGAGGGGCTGCGGTCGATCGCGATGCCGGTGCGCGACCGGGCGGGCCGGGTCGTCGCCGCCGTGAACGTGGCCCTGCACGCCGCCCGCCGCTCGCGCGAGGAGTGCGTGCGCGAGGTGCTGCCGGAGCTGACGGCCGCGATCGCCGGCATCGAGGCGGATCTGCACGTCACGGAGCGCTTCGCCCGGGTTCCGGCGCACTGAACTCTTCGCCGAGGACGCGCTGCGCCACGGCGAAGGCGGAGTTGGCCGCCGGGACGCCGCAGTAGACGCCCGTCTGGAGGAGGGCGGCGGCGATCTCCGCGCCGGTCAGGCCATTGCGGCGGGCGGCGCGCAGGTGCAGGGCGAGTTCGTCGTGGTGGCCGTGGGCGACGAGCGCGGTGAGGGTGATCAGGCTGCGTTCGCGGCGGCTGAGGGTGGGGTCGGTCCAGATCTCGCCCCACGCGTAGCGGGAGATGAAGTCCTGGAAGCGGGCGGTGAGTTCGGTCTGCCGGGCCTGGGCCCGGTCGACATGCGCGTCGCCGAGGACCTCGCGGCGGACCTTCATGCCGCTCCGGACGGGCATGTCCGCGAAGTGGGCGCGGAGGGCGGCGAGCACGGCCCCGGGGCGCTCGGCGACGGCCAGGTGCGAGGCGCCGGGGATCTCGGTGAGGGCGGAGCGGGCGACGGCGTCGGCGATCTCCCGGAGATGGGCCGGCGGGGTCGCCGGGTCCTCGCGGCCCGCGATCAGCAGGGTGGGCGCGGTGATGCCGGCCAGCCGGTCGCGCAGGTCGAAGGCGGCGAGCGCGTCGCAGCACGCCGCGTACGCCTCAGGGTCGGCGAGCCGGTGGTCGTCGACGAGGCGCGGCACGGTGAACCCAGGCGTGAACCAGCGGGCGTCGGCGGTCTCGGCGAGCTTCGCCAGCCCTTCGCGCCGGACCGTCGCCGCGCGCTCCTCCCAGGACGCCGAGCCGCCGAAGTGGGCCGACGAGCAGAGAACGGCGAGGCGTTCGACCCGCTCGGGATGGTGGGCGGCGAGGTGGAGGCCGACGGCGCCGCCGAGGGAGACCCCGGCGTACGAGAAGCGGTCGGCGCCCAGGGTGTCGGCGAGGCCGAGGACCAGCCGCGCCAGGTCGGCGACGGTCGCGCCCGGGCCGATGAGTCCGGCGGGCGAGCGGCCGTGGCCGGGCAGGTCCCAGCGGACGACCCGGTGGGTGAGGGAGAGTTCGGGGGCGACGGCGTCCCACAGCGCGGTGGAGGTGCCGAGCGAGGGGCCGAGGATCAGGACGGGCGCGGTGGCGGGTCCCTCGGCGACATGGTGGAGGGTGCGGTCCGGGGTCAACGTCGCTCCAGGGCTCGGTCGGTGAGGGCTCCGGCGCAGCCGGTGGCGCGGGCGGGATCGGCGAGCTCGGCCAGCTCGGCGGGATCGAGTGCGGCCGATTCGACGTGCTCGGCGAGGAGTTCGGCGAGCGGGCGGCCCTCGGCGCGGGTCCGGGCGGTGAGTTCGGCCAGCAGCGCCCTGGCCCGGGCCCTGCCGAGGCGCGGGGCGAGGGCGGTGGCGAGCCGTTCGGCGACGAGGAGTCCGCCGGTGAGGTCCAGGTGGGCGCGCATGGCGGCCGGGTCGACGCGGAGTCCTTCGGCGAGGGCGGCGGTGTGGTGGGCGGCGCCGCCGACGAGCCGCAGCAGGTCGCGGAGCGGTTCCCATTCGGCGTGCCAGGCGCCGGCGGGGCGCTCGTCCTCGGCGGCGAGGCAGGAGTACAGGCTCGCGGCGAGGTGCGGGGCCCGCCGGGCCGCGGAGGCGACGAGGGTGGCGCGGACCGGGTTCGCCTTGTGCGGCATGGCGGACGAGCCGCCGCCCTCGCCCTCGGCGACCTCGGCGATCTCCGTGCGCGAAAGGGTCAGCACGTCCACGGCGACCTTGCCGAGCGCCCCGGCGGTGAGCGCGAGGACGCCGGCGAGGTCGGCGACCGGGGTGCGCAGGGTGTGCCACGGCAGCAGGGGTGCGGCGAGGCCGAGTTCGCGGGCGTACGCGGCGGGCAGCGCGGCCGCGGCCACGGGGGCGTCCGCACCGGCGGCATCGGCGAAGGCCGCCAACGTCCCGGCCGCGCCGCCGAGTTGGACGGGCAGCCCGTCCCGTACCGTCGTGATCCGGTCGCGGGCGTCGAGCACCAGGGAACGCCAGCCGGCGGCCTTGAGGCCGAAGGTGGTGGGCACGGCGTGCTGGGTGAGGGTGCGGCCGGGCATGGCGGTGTCGCGGTGGGCGGCGGCGAGGGCGGCGAGCGCCCGCTCCGTACGACCGAGGTCGGCGAGGACGAGGCCGAGGGTGCGGCCGGCCACCAGCATGGCGGCGGTGTCCAGGACGTCCTGGCTGGTCGCGCCCCGGTGGACGTACGGCCCCCACTCCCCCGCCGCTACGGTCAGGTCGGCGACCAGCGGGATGACCGGGTTGCCGCCGGTGCGGGCGCGCAGGGCGATCGAGCGGAGGTCGAAGCGGCCGGCTTCGGCCGCGGCCCCGGTCACGGCGCGGGCGGCCTCGTCGGGGGCGGTGCCGGTGGCGGCCTGGGCGCGGGTGAGGGCGGCTTCGGCGTCGAGGAGCGCCTGGAGGAAGGCGGTGTCGCCGGTGGCGGCCTCGGCGGGCGAGCCCGCGCGTACGGGGTCGAGCAGCCCCGAGTCCGGGAGCGCCCCGCCGCTGGGCGGCGTCACGGGAACTCCAGGAAGACGGTCTCGCCCTCGCCCTGGAGGCGGATGTCGAAGCGGTGGGTGCGGTTCGGCTCCGGGACGGCGACGAGGGTGGCGCGCCGGTCGGCGGGGAGCCGGTCGAGCAGCGGGTCGGGGCCGTCACCGAGATAGGCGCGGGTGTAGAGGTGGTGCAGGAGTCCGCGGGCGAACACACAGACGCTGATGTGGGGTTGACCGGGATTGCCGGGCGGCAGGGTGTGCAGCGCGTAGTGGCCGTCGGCGTCGGTGGCGACGCGGCCGAAGCCGGTGAAGACGGTGCCGTCGCGGCCGAGGTGGCCGCCGGTAACGGGGTCGCGGCGCAGGGACCCGGGGGCGCCGGCGAGGGAGCCGTCGGGGGCGGCCTGCCAGAACTCCAGGAGTGCGTCGGGTATGGGGTCGCCGGCGCCGTCGAGGACGTAGCCGTGCAGCGTGATGCGCTCGGGGTGGCCCTCGGGGGCGACGCGCTCGCCGCCGGGGAAGGGCAGGGCGTAGCCGTAGAACGGGCCGACGGTGGCGGACGCGGTCGGCGGCAGCAGGGGCTGGGTCCGGGTGCTCATGACGGTCACCGGCCTTCCTCGGTCCAGGTGGCGGCGGGCCCGTCGAGGACGATGTCCCAGGCGTAGCCGAGCGAGAACTCCGGCTGCGACAGGCCGTGGTCGTAGCGTGCGACGAGCCGCTCGCGGGCGGCGGCATCGGTGACGGAGCGCAGGATCGGGTCGTGGGCGAGGAGCGGGTCGCCGGGGAAGTACATCTGGGTGACGAGCCGCTGCGTGAACGCCGTTCCGAAGACGGAGAAGTGGATGTGCGCGGGGCGCCAGGCGTTGCTGTGGTTGCGCCACGGATAGGCGCCGGGCTTGACGGTGGTGAAGGCGTAGCGGCCCTGATCGTCCGTCAGAGTCCGTCCCACACCGGTGAAGTTCGGGTCGAGCGGGGCCGGGTGCTGGTCGCGCAGATGCGCGTAGCGGCCGGAGGCGTTCGCCTGCCAGATCTCGATCAGCTGTCCGCGCACCGGGCGGCCGGCGCGGTCGAGCAGGCGCCCGGTGACGGTGATCCGCTCGCCGAGGGGTTCGCCGCCGTGTGCCCGGGTGAGGTCGTTGTCGTACTCGGTGACGTCGGTGACGCCGAACACGGGGCCGCTGAGCTCCACGGCCTCCGGGTCGCCGGCGGCGTCGGGGCCGACGGCGACGAGCGGTCGGCGGGGGTGGCGCAGCAGGGAACTGCGGTACGGGGGGTAGTCGCGCGGCGGGTGGTGGCGGACCGGGGCGCCGGCGGCGAGCGCGGTGTCGTAGGCGTCCTGGAGGGCGCCGATCTCGGCGTCGATGCGGTCCTGCGTGAGCTCGGTCATGAATCCTTCCGCGAGGAGTGGGAGTCGGGGTGGGCAGGCGTGCGGGGAGGACGGCGGGGAGCTGCCGTCAGCCGACGGCCTGCCGGGCGCCGTCGGGCAGCAGCACCGGGGCCGCCGTCCGGGCCGCCACCTCCTCCGGCGTCACCCCGGGCGCCGTCTCGACGAGGACGAGCCCCTCGGCGGTGACGTCGAGGACGCAGAGGTCGGTGATGACGCGGTCGACGCAGCCGCGCCCGGTGAGCGGCAGGTCGCATTCCGCCACGATCTTCGGGGTGCCGTCCTTGGCGGTGTGCGTCATCAGCGCGATGACCGTGCGGGCGCCGTGGACGAGGTCCATGGCGCCGCCGATGCCGGTGACCATCCGGCCGGGCACGGCCCAGTTGGCGAGGTCGCCACGGGCGGAGACCTGCATGGCGCCGAGGACGGCGACGTCGATGTGGCCGCCGCGGATCATGCCGAAGGAGAGGGCGGAGTCGAAGCAGGAGGCGCCGGGGAGGAGGGTGACGGTCTCCTTGCCGGCGTTGATGAGGTCGGGGTCGACCTCGTCCTCGGTGGGGTACGGGCCGGTGCCGAGGATGCCGTTCTCGGAGTGGAGCACGACCTCGACGCCGGCGGGGAGGTGGTTGGGGATGAGCGTCGGCAGGCCGATGCCGAGGTTGACGTACTGGCCGTCCCCCAGCTCCCGGGCGGCGCGCGCGGCCATCTGTTCGCGGGTCCAGGTCATCGTGTCGTCCTCTTCTCTATGGCCTTGTCGGCCGCCTGCTCGGGGGTGAGGGCGAGCACGCGCTGGACGAAGATGCCGGGCAGGTGGACGTGGTCGGGGTCGAGGGCGCCGGGTTCGACGAGTTCCTCGACCTCGGCGACGGTGATCCGGCCCGCCATGGCGGCCAGCGGGTTGAAGTTGCGTGCGGAGGCGTGGAAGACGAGGTTGCCGTGCCGGTCGCCCACGGCGGCGCGGACCAGGGCGTAGTCGGTGCGGATGGCGTGCTCCAGGACGTGCGGGACGCCGTCGAACTCGCGCACCTCCTTGGGCGGCGAGGCGAGGGCGACACCGCCCTCGCCGTCATGGCGCCAGGGCAGGCCGCCGTCGGAGACCTGGGTGCCGACGCCGGCCGGGGTGTAGAAGGCCGGGATGCCGCAGCCGCCGGCGCGCAGGCGCTCGGCGAGGGTGCCCTGCGGGATGAGCTCGACCTCGAGTTCGCCGGCGAGGTACTGGCGGGCGAACTCCTTGTTCGCGCCGATGTACGAGCCGGTGACGCGGGCGATCCGGCCGGCGGCGAGCAGCACGGCGAGGCCGGAGTCGAGGGCGCCGCAGTTGTTGGAGACGACGCCCAGGCCGCCGATGCCGCGGGCGTGGAGGGCCTGGATGAGGGCGTTCGGTACGCCGCTGAGGCCGAAGCCGCCGACGGCGAGCGTCGCTCCGTCCGGGACGTCCGCCACCGCCTCGGCGGCGGTGGCGACCACCTTGTCCATGGAGGGCCTTTCGGTTCGCTCGGGGAGGAGGAAACATAGTCGGTGAATTTAGTCAGTGCACTGAGCATCTCCGCCGACCGGGCCATGCTGACAGGCGCCCGGTGCGGCGTCAACGGGTCGGGGGCATCACATGGCGGACGGGTATCGTTCCGTGCGCCGACGAAACGACAGAAGGAGGCACGCCATGGCCGCGGTGGACCTGACCACGCATCCCGGGCACCTGGCCCGGCGGCTCCAGCAGGCACACCATCTGCTGTGGACGACGATGGTGTCGGAGGAGATCACCTCCCCGCAGTTCGGCGTGCTCAACGCCCTGACCGCCGAACCGGGGCTCGACCAGCGGACCGTGGGCGAGCGGGTGGGCCTGGACCGGTCCACGATCGCCGAGGTGATCAGCCGCCTCACCCGCCGCGGCCTGCTCGACAAGGTGCGCGACCCCGAGGACGGCCGCCGCTTCCTGCTGCGCCTCACGGACGAGGGCGCGCGCACGCACAAGCGCCTGAAGGTGCGCACGGCCCGGATGAACCAGGTCTTCCTGGCACCGCTCTCCCCCGAGGAGCAGACGCTCTTCCTGTCGCTGATGCGCCGGGTCTCGGACGCGGCGGAGCAGCTGCGCAGCCCCGCGGAGCCGGTGTCCGCTCCGTAGGGCCACGCATGCCGATACGGCCGATGCCGTCGTCAGCGCACTGACCGACGGCAAGGACCGGACAAGAACCCCCCCGGGCGCCCAAAGAAAAACCGCCTGAGGGTCCAACCGGTTGTTTTGAATCCCCGCAGGA
>NZ_JBSGIW010000167.1:0-6498 GCF_053605265.1 Streptomyces sp. NPDC003943
GTCGGTCGTGCCGCGCAGGCGCGGCCGAAGGACGTCGACCGCGCGGTCGACGCAGCACGGGCGTCCTTCGAGGCGGGCGAGTGGCGGCTGACCCCGCCGGCCGAGCGGATCGCCGTCCTGCGGCGGTTCAACGCACTGCGCGAGCGGAACGCGGAGAAGATCGCGCACCTGATCTCGCTGGAGAACGGGTCGGCCGGATGGTTCACCCGCGCCGGACAGCCCGGTCTCACCCGGCAGGCGAATGCCTACCTGAAGGCGGCGGAGGAGTTCGCATGGGAGGAGACGCTGGTGCCCTCGGACCACGCCTCCCCGGTGCGCAGTGTGGTGCGCCGTGAGGCGGTCGGCGTCGTGGCCGCGGTGATCCCGTGGAACTCGCCCTTCTCCTCGGCCACTTCGAAGATCATCCCGGCTCTGCTCGCCGGCAACTCCGTCGTTCTGAAGGTGTCTCCGGAGAACTCGTTGAGCATGGGTTTCCTCGCCGAGCTGTTGGAGCAGGCAGGACTGCCGGAGGGCGTGGTCAGCGTCCTCTCGGCAGACCGGGAGACCAGTGAGTACCTGATCTCCCACCAGGAGGTGGACAAGATCGCCTTCACCGGCTCGACGCGGGCCGGCCGTCGCATCGCCGCCATCGCGGGCGAGCAGCTCAAGCGCGTCAGCCTGGAGCTGGGTGGCAAGTCCGCAGCCGTCATCCTGCCGGACGCCGACATCGACAAGGCCGTCGCCGGCCTGAAGTTCGGCTCCCTGCTCAACAACGGCGAATCGTGCATCGCGCAGACCAGGATCCTGGCGCCCCGCAGTCGTTATGAGGAGGTCGTGACCGCGCTGAAGGAAATGGTGGAGTCGCTGAAGGTCGGCGACCCGGGCGACCCCGACACCTTCATCGGCCCGATGATCCGCCCCGACCAGCAGGAGCGCGTGCGCACCTACATTCAGCTCGGCATCGACGAGGGCGCCCGCCTGGTCACCGGCGGCCCGCACATTCCCGAGGGCCTGGAGAAGGGCAACTACGTCACCCCCACCGTCTTCGCCGACGTCGACAACTCCATGCGGATCGCGCAGGAGGAGATCTTCGGCCCGGTCCTGGTCGTCATCGCCTACGACGACGAGGACGACGCCGTCCGCATCGCCAACGACTCCGAGTACGGCCTCTCCGGCGGGGTCTGGTCCTCCGACGAGGAACGCGCCCTGGCCGTCGCCCGCCGCATCCGTACCGGCACCGTCACCGTCAACGGCGCCTCCGTCGCGTTCGACGGCCCGTTCGGCGGCTTCAAGGCGAGCGGCATCGGCCGCGAGTACGGTGCGATCGGCCTCGGTACCTACACCGAGTACAAGACCATCACCGTCTGATCCACCCCGGTCCTCGTACGAGAGGCATGACCGCCGACAGCGGCAGGTGGCCCGAACACCCGTCGCTGTCGCGGCGTTTCCGGCTACTCTGGCTTACATACGTGTGTCACTGTCGCGTCTGCCGGCACGTATGCACACCCAGTCGAAGACGGCCGACGTGCTCCTCGCCATCGCCATAGCCATCGCCATCGGCATCGGCATCGGCATCAGCCGCCGGTGGGCCGAACACGGCATCACACTGCCAACGCGACCGGCTGTGGACCACGCCCTTCCCGTCGTCAGCTATGAAAGGGAACGAGATGAACGACAGCATGCGAAGCCCCCAGTTCCTCCTGGTGCACGGTGCGTGGCACGGGTCGTGGTGCTGGCGCGAGCTCCAGGACGTCCTCGCCGACCGCGGCTGGCCCAGCCACACGGTCGACCTGCCGAGCGTCGTCCCCGAGGGAGCTGACGGGAAGCTCCCCGGCCTCCTGGACGACGCCCGGGTGATTCGCGAGAGGATCGATGCCATTCCGGCCCCCCTCGTGGTCGTCGCGCACTCCTACGGTGGCGCTCCGGTCACTCAGGCCACCCCGGGAGCCGCCAACGTGGCACACATCGTGTACGTCTCCGCGTTCGCCCTGGACGAGGGAGAGAGTCTGATGACGTGTTTCGGCGGTGAGCAGCCGGACCCCGCCACGGTGGAGGGCGTCATCCCCGTCCGGGAGAACCCGGAGGTGACCCTCTACCACGATGTCCCCGAGGACAAGAGAGCCGCCGCCCTGGCGCGGTTGCTGCCCCAGACCGTGCTCTCCTTCGCCGAGCCCGTGAGCAGGGCCGGCTGGAAGACCAGCCCCACCAGCTACGTCATGTGCGACGACGACCGGAGCCTCCCCCCGTCGTACCAGGAGCCGTTCGCCGAGCGGACCGGTGCCACGTACCACCTCCCCAGCGGCCACACCCCGCTGCTCTCCATGCCCGACAAGCTGGCTGATCTCCTCGAACAGATCGCGCATCGCGCCTCGGCGTAAGGAGCCGTGAGCGGACCGCGGAGCGGCGGACCCGAACACGAGGAACGGAAGGCGCCGGTGGGACACGTGACCCGGCGCCAGACCCATGTTCCTGGGCCCGAATCGATGAGCCGTCCGGGAGGGTTCCATCGACCAGATCGATGATTCGCAAGACTGATACCGTTGATTCATGCGCACGGAGACGACACCGGAAGAGACGGCACCGGAAAAGGCAGGTCCGACCGTGCGGCAGAGGATCGTCCTGGCCGCCGCCGAACTACTGGAGGAGGGGGGCCTGGACGCGGTGTCGACCCGCGCCGTCGCCACCCGCGCCGGTGTGCCGACGCCATCGATCTTCCGGCTCTTCGGGGACAAGGACGGACTGCTGGACGAGGTCGCCGAGCACGGCTTCGAGCGATACCTCGAGGCCAAGGCCGGACTGCTCACCCACGACGACCCGGTCCGGGTCCTGAGCGACTCGTGGGACCTGCACATCCGGTTCGGACTCGAGCATCCGGCGTACTACTCGCTCGTCTACGGCCAGGTCCGCCCCGGCCACCTGCCGCGGGCCGGACGACGGGCCGCCGCAGGCCTGCGCCACATGATCACCCAGGTCGCCGCCGCCGGGCGACTGCGGATGAGCATCGAGCGCGCCACCCAGGTCATGCACTGCGCGGGCGTGGGCACGGTCGTCACGCTGACCGGCTTCCCTGAGGACGCACGCGACATGCGGACCTCGGACATCGCCCGCGAGATGGTGATGAACACCCTCACCCTTCCGCCCGAGGAAGCGAGTGTCGGCGGCCTCGACGCTCCCGGCGTCTCCGGTGCCGCGGGTGCCGCTGTGGCGAGCAGCGCCATGGCACTGCTCGCCGCCCTCGGCCAGGACGACACCGTGGCGCTCAGCCCCGGCGAGCGGGCCCTGCTCGGCGAATGGCTCAGCCGACTGGCCGACGCGGAGCGCGGGGAGCACTGACATCCCGGCGCTGGAATCGCCTGCGCACGGCGAGTGGTTCGTAGAGTCTCCGACTGCGGACCCCGACCCATCGGCTCATGGCTGCTGGAGATCGTCGAGGCGCTGGACTCGCCGGCCTGGGGCGGCCGCGCCGCCCGTACCGACCGCAGCGCCCCGACACGCCGAACGGCCGCGGATCGCGTACGTCCCGTTCGGGATCGGACCGCGCGGTGCGCGGGCGCCGCCCTCGCGACGCCCGCGCAGGCCTCTCGCGGGATGCGACCGCTGTCAGCCCCAGGTGCGGATCGAGGAGATCGCGTCGTTGTACGGGTAGTTGAGGGTGTTCCAGGTGTAGTTGTTCTGGAAGACGCCCTGGATGCCCGTGAAGTTGTTGTCGTTCCACGTGTAGAGCGTCTTGGCGCCCTGGATCTGGATCGACGAGATCGCGTCCTGCATGTAATAGTCGCCGGAACTCGCGTTGTCGCCCTTGCCGAGGTCGGCCGAGTAGGGAGCGTTGTCGCCCGTCCAGAACTCACAGTTCCGGAGATAGTAGTCCCGGCACAGTGACCAGCCCGATGCCGCGGTTGCGGCCGAGGCCGGCATGGCGAGGGCGATCGGGACCAGGGTCAGTGCGGAAGTGGCCACCGCGACGGCGGTCAGCGACTTGGTTCGGTTCAGGAAACGCATGTTCAGCCTCCGAGAGGTCGGTGATCTGGACTGGACTGGACTGGACTGGACTGGACTGGGCTTGAGTTGACTGGACACTGGATCTGATGGGTCACCGGAACGGGTCATCAGAATGTTTCTGTTCCACTCCAGCTCTTGTCGGAGAGGGGCTCCATCTGGGAAACGGAGTGCGACCGCACCGGGGTTCACATGCCCGAGTGATTCCCGGTCCTGCCCCTGCGCGGTGGCGGCTCTGGCCGACCCGATCCTCGACGCGGCCGGTGCGTGGCCCGTGGGCCGGCTGCCACCAGCGGCCGCACACGAGGGCGGGCGGCCGTCGTCTCACCAATGGCCGCCCGCCTCTGACCCGTCGTATTTCTCGACGCCCCAGAAGAATAGCTATTTGTCAGCCAGGGTCGGCATTACGCCTCGCATTTCTCGCAGAAGTGAAGAGCCGCGCCACGCGAGCGACGCTGGCTCAAAGAGCGACCGGTCAGACGTAATGCCGCCACCACAAGTTGTAGGCAAACCCGCGGTCTCCGAGGGCGCAGTAGAAGTACTGGTCATTCCCGCCGGCCTCGCTCCCGTACGTCGACTTGTTGCGGGACTTGGCCTCGTTGTTGCACTCCATGTACGGCGTAAGCCACAAAGTGCCGTAGTACGTTCCCTCCAAAGTGTTCTGAAGGGTGGCCGCGGAAGCGGTTCCTGCGCCTGCGGTCAGGATGCCGGCGGCCGCGGTGGTCGCCATCAGAATCCCTGCGGAAGCTCTCGCTATTCGCTTGATCATGTTCGCAGTCAAGCAGGTCGCTCGATCGGTCGCAAGGGCGAAAGCGGTTAACGAAATTCCCCTCACGGAAGTTCACTGAATTTTTTGCGACGGAGCATTTTGAGCCATGACGGTGAGATGCGTTCTGTCCGTTCTCGCCGTGCGCTGACAGCGGGAAGCCGGCGCGTGATCGTCTTTGTGGGGGAGCGGGCGGGAAGGGGCGGATGCAATCGGGCCGGTTCGCCGCGCGGCAGCTTCTTGAAGCACGGCGTGCCTCGTTCGCCTCGGCGCGGGCCCGGACGTGTGCCGTCAACAGCGGTGGCCGAAAGCAGGGTTCACATCCGCTGGAGGCTCCCGCACATCGGTGCCGACCGATAGGGTTCACACGTATGGGGTGTGGCCGACAGTCGGCCTCATGTCTGCTTGACGTGTGAACGCCATTCGACATACATGTCAATCAGCACATCTATGCTGTGCTCCGGCAGACAGGAATGAGGCCCCGACCGTGCAGCCCCCGCAGTTCTCCGCAACACGCTTCCTGGAAGACCTCCGCACCACGTCCGACGCGATCGGCGCCGCCTGCTCGGAACCCGTCACCCGCGCGGTCCTCGATGCCTACGGACCGGCGTTCGCCGAGGGTGCCGTCCTGTGGCGGGCCACCGACCGCGACGGCGACGGCCTCAACTACCGCTTCTACGCGCGCCGCTCCATGGACACCGTGGCGATGGCCAGGCGAGCGGGGTTCATCGCGGACGAGGATCCGCTCGGCGACCTGATACAGGCGTGGAACATGCTGTACGACGGCACACCCGAGCAGTCGTGCGACTTCGACGCGGCCCGTGGACTCACCAAGACCTGGCTCTACCTGGGCGGGACCCGACCCCTGGACGACGTGCTCGGCGTCCCGTCCGTGCCGTCGCCCGTCCGAGAGCGCGGCCCGCTCTTCCACCGCCTGGGACTGGACTACGTACGGCACGTCTGCGTGGACTACGCCCGTCGGACCGTCAACCTCTATTTCCGGGCCCGCGGGCCCCTCACCGAGACGCAGTGCCGCCGCTTCACGGAGCTGGCGGGTGCCCCGGCACCGGACGACCGTCTCCACGGGGAGATGGCCCGGTTTCTCTCCCAGGGCGCATACACGTTCTCGGTGACCCTGTCTCCCGCCGACGGGTCGATCGAGAGGGTCGCCTTCTATGCCCTGAAACTCCCGGACGGCAGCCGCCCGACGGTCGGCGCCCGCCTCACCACGTTCTTCGAGACGGCCCCCTCGTACGACGCCGAGGACATGAACGCCGTCGCCTGGTCCTTCGGATCCAGGGGCGGGACCTACCTCAAGGCCGAGCGGAGCTACTGCGGCGACGTGGTCTCCCTCATCAAAGGGTGGAACACCTTCTTCAGCCAGTCCGACACGACCGATCCGGTGTTCGCTTCGCGAGGTGAGAAGCGATGACACGAGCCGCTCGTCCGGAGTCCGCGTACCTGCTGGGGCATTCACCCACCGAGACCGACCGACTCGTGCTCCAGGCCCGCTTGTACGACCCGATCACCGAGCAGGCCCTGCGGACCGCCGGGCTGCGCCCCGGCATGCGGGTCCTCGACGTCGGCTGCGGTGCCGGGGACGTGACGTTCCTGGCGGCGCGGATCGTCGGGCCCACGGGCTCGGTCACCGGAGTCGACGCGGCACCGCGCGCCCTGGACGTGGCGGACAGCGAGACGGCGGGGCGGGTGTGGGCCCGCCTCCTGGCCATCGACCCCGACGACCCGGAAGACCTCGA
>NZ_JBSGIW010000168.1:0-6161 GCF_053605265.1 Streptomyces sp. NPDC003943
GGGCCCTGGCCCGAACCGGGCACGGCGTCGGGCGTGGGCGTGACGCGCGTCCAGAGCAGGATGCCGTCGGGCAGCGGGTCGCCCGAGGCGACACCCGGGAGGCGGACGCCGAGGTGCGCCGGCTCGGGCCGCTGCGCGAGGAGTACGAGCGGGTCGCCCGGCTCGCCGGGCTCACCGCCGGCACCTCGGCGGAGAACGAGCGCAAGATGCGCCTGGAGTCGTACGTGCTCGCCGCCCGGCTCGAACAGGTCGCGGCCGCCGCCACCGCCCGGCTCCAGCGGATGTCCTCCGGCCGCTACACCCTGGTTCACTCCGACGCCCGCAGCGGCGGCCGGCGCGCCGGCCTCGGGCTGCACGTGGTCGACGCCTGGACGGGCAACGAGCGGGACACCGCGACGCTCTCCGGCGGCGAGACCTTCTTCGCCTCGCTCGCCCTCGCCCTCGGCCTCGCCGACGTCGTCACCGACGAGGCCGGCGGCGTCCGGCTCGACACCCTCTTCATCGACGAGGGCTTCGGCAGCCTCGACGAGCAGACCCTCGACGAGGTCCTCGACGTCCTGGACTCGCTGCGCGAGCGCGACCGCAGCGTCGGCATCGTCAGCCACGTCGGCGACCTGCGCCGCCGTATCCCGGCCCAGCTGGAGGTCGTCAAGGCGCGGCACGGGTCGGCGGTGCGGCTCCGTACCGGAGGAGAGGCGCTCAGCGGCTGATCGCGCGCCGGGGCAGCGGCGAGGAGTAGACGACGCTCGTCGTCACCGAGCCCAGCGCGCCCACCTTCCCGGAGATCTCCTCCAGGTGCCGCATCGACCGGGCGGCGACCTTCAGGACGAAGCAGTCGTCGCCCGTCACATGGTGCGCCTCCAGGACCTCCGGGGTGGTGGCGATGAGGTCGTGGAAGGGCTTGTAGTTGCCGTTCGGGTAGCGCAGCCGGACGAACGCGAGGATCGGCAGGCCGAGCCGCTCCTGGTCGACGACCGCCGTGTACCCGGCGATCACCCCCGCCTCCTCCAGGCGCCGCACCCGCTCGGTCACCGCCGACGGGGACATGGCCACGGCCCGGGCGAGCTCGGCGAAGCTGGCCCGGCCCTGCTCCTGGAGGGCCGCGAGGATCCGCCAGTCCGTGGCGTCCGGGGTGTATCCGCTGGTCATGGGCGTGACCCTGCAGGGAAATCCCCGGGAGATCAAGTCCTCCCGGGGATTTCATACGGCCGCACAGGTCACGCCGTCAGAGCTTGGAGATCTCCTCCACCAGGTCGTCCAGACCCAGCGGCCCCTGCGAGAGCGCCGCCATGTGCCACGCCTTCGCGTCGAACGCGTCGCCGTGCGCCGCCCGTGCGTTGGCCCGGCCCAGCAGCCAGGCCCGCTCGCCCAGCTTGTAGCCGATCGCCTGCGCGGGAACCGACAGATAGCGGGTCATCTCGCTCTCCACGAAGGCCGGCGGCCGGCTGCTGTGCCGCTGGAAGAACTCCTGCGCGAGCTCCGGCGTCCACCGCTCGCCCGGGTGGAACGGCGAGTCCGCCGGGATCTCCAGTTCCAGGTGCATGCCGATGTCCACGATCACCCGGCAGGCCCGCATCATCTGCGCGTCGAGGTAGCCGAGGCGGCGCTCCGGGTCCTTGAGGAAGCCCAGCTCGTCCATCAGCCGCTCCGCGTACAGCGCCCAGCCCTCGGTGTTCGCGCTGACCTTGCCGACCGTCGCCTGGTAGCGGGAGAGCCGGTCGGCCACGTGCACCCACTGCGCGAGCTGGAGGTGGTGGCCGGGCACGCCCTCGTGGTACCAGGTCGACACCAGGTCGTACACCGGGAAGCGGGACTGCCCGTCGACCGGCAGCCAGGTGCGGCCGGGGCGGGAGAAGTCCTCCGAGGGACCGGTGTAGTACGGGGCGGCCGCGCTGCCCGCCGGGGCGATCCGGGACTCCACCTGCCGCACCTTCTCGGCGAGTTCGAAGTGGGTGCCGTCGAGCGCCTCGATCGCCTCGTCCATCAGCCGCTGCAGCCAGGACCGGACCTCGTCGACGCCCTCGATGTGGGCGCCGTGCTCGTCCAGGTGGGCCAGCGCCTCCCACGGGTCGGCGCCGGGCAGGATCCGCTCGGCCTCCTGGCGCATCTCGCCGAGCAGCCGGTGGTACTCGGACCAGCCGTACGCGTACGCCTGGTCGAGGTCCAGGTCGGTGCCGTTGAAGAAGCGCGACCAGCGCCGGTAGCGCTCCCGGCCCACCGTGTCGGGCGCGTCGGCGACCGCCGGGGCGTACACGTCGCGCATCCAGTCCCGCAGCTCCGTACACGCCAGGTCCGCCCCCGCGCCGGCCGCCGCGAGCTCGGCGCGCAGCTCCTCCGGTACGGAGTCGCCGGCGCCTGCCGCGAAGCCCGCGAACCAGCCCTGACCGGCCCCGTCCGGCCCGGCGCTCGCCCACTCGGTGAGCTGGGTGACGAAGGTGGCGGTGGCGCGCGGCCCGCCGCGCATGCCCCGCTCCAGACCGAGGGTGAGTGACGCCCGGTAGCCCTCCAGGGCCGCCGGGACCGCCCGCAGCCGGGCGGCGACGGCCGTCCAGTCCTCGACGGTCGCGGTGGGCAGCATGGTGAAGGAGAGGCGCACGCTGTGCGCGGGTGAGCGGAGATTGCTCACGCAGCACAGGCCCTCGTCCGCCTCGTGCACGAGGAGTTGGGCGGTCAGCCGCTCCCGCAGCAGCCGGGCGCAGCGCCGCTCCGCCTCGTCCGCCGCTCCCGGCTGCCGCTCCGCCTCGTCGAGCCGGGCGAGGGTGCGCCGGGCGAGGGCGGCGACGGCTTCCTGTCCGGCGGGCGAGAAGTCGGGCAGGCGGCCCGCGCTCTCCTGGACTCCCAGGAACGTACCGGTGATCGGGTCGAGTTCGATGAGCGCGTCGACGTGGTCGTCGGCGACCTGGCGGGGGAGGGCAGGGGTGGAGGTGTCTGGCATGGGGGTCATCCTCGCCCGTGGGCCGTTCCCTCGTCACCCTCCCGAGTTCTCAATCGATCTCAGTCGGCTGACAAATGAGCACCGGGGACGGGCGGCAGCAGCGGGCCGCACTCCCACTGCTGGAAGATCAGCCGGGTCTCCACCCGGGCCACCTCGCGCCGCGAGGTGAACTCGTCCAGGACGAGTCGTTGCAGGTCGGCGGGGTCAGCGACGGCCACGTGGACCAGGTAGTCGTCCGGGCCGGTGAGATGGAACAGCGCCCGGGACTCCGGCAGCGCCCTGATCCGCTCGACGAAGGGACCGATCAGTTCACGCCGGTGGGGCCGGACCTGGACCAGGAGCAGCGCCTCCAGGCCGCGGCCGAGTTTGGCCGGATTCAGCTGTAGCCGGTGTCCGAGGATCACACCGGTGCGGCGCAGCCGGGACACCCGGTCCAGACAGGTGGAGGGGGCGACGCCCACCTCGGCGGCGAGCTCGCGGTAGGTGCTCCGGGCGTCGTTCTGCAGTAGGCGAAGAATGTGCAGATCGACCGCGTCCAGTACGACAGAATCGGCCATCGGCCGAACGTAGCACGGGATTTTCCCGCTACGGGCCGGTATCCGTTCACAGTGCCGCGCATGGACACCTCCACGGATGCCGCTCTGGGCGGCTTCGCCTCAGCCGTCCCGGCCGCCGCCCCCACCCGGGCCCTGGCCACCGAAGCCGTGCACGCCGGCCGCGACGACCTCGCGGAGCTCGGTCTGCACGCCCCGCCGCTCGACCTGTCCACCACCTACCCCTCGCACGACGCCCGGGCCGAGGCCGCCCGGATCGACGAGTTCGCCACCACCGGCGCCCGGCCGGACGGGCCCCCGGTCTACGCCCGGCTCGACAACCCCACCACCGGACGCTTCGAGACCGCCCTCGCCCGCCTGGAGGGCACCGAGTCGGCGGTCGCCTTCGCCAGCGGCATGGCCGCGCTCAGCGCGGTGCTGCTCAGCCGGGCGAGCATGGGCCTGCGGCACGTCGTCGCGGTGCGTCCGCTGTACGGATGCAGCGACCACATGCTGAACGCCGGCCTGCTCGGTACGGAGGTCACCTGGACCGACCCGGCGGGCGTCGCGGAGGCGCTGCGGCCCGACACCGGTCTGGTGATGGTGGAGTCGCCCGCCAACCCGACCCTCGCCGAGGTCGACATCCGCGCCGTCGCCCACAGCTGCGGCTCGGTGCCGCTGCTCGTCGACAGCACCTTCGCCACCCCGGTCCTCCAGCGGCCCGCCGAGCTGGGCGCCCGGATCGTCCTGCACAGCGCCACCAAGTACCTCGGCGGTCACGGTGACGTCATGGGCGGGGTCGTCGCCTGCGACGAGGAGTTCGCCCGCGTCCTGCGCCAGGTGCGCTTCGCGACCGGCGGCGTGCTCCACCCGCTCGCCGGCTATCTGCTGCTGCGCGGCCTCTCCACCCTGCCGGTCCGGGTCAGGGCCGCCTCGGCGACCGCGGCCGAACTGGTCCGCCGGCTCGAGGCCGACCCGCGGGTCGCGCGCGTGCACTACCCGCGGATCGGCGGCGCGATGGTCTCGTTCGAGGTGTACGGGGACCCGCACGAGGTCATTTCCGGCGTCCGGCTCATCACGCCGGCCGTCAGCCTCGGCAGCGTCGACACCCTGATCCAGCACCCGGCCTCGATCAGCCACCGCATCGTCGACGCCTCGGACCGGCGCTCGGGAGGCATCAGCGACCGGCTGCTGCGCATGTCGGTGGGGCTGGAGGACGTCGAGGACCTGTGGGCCGACCTGACGCAGGCGCTCGGCACGGGGACCGGGCCCGGGACCGCCGGCGAACGGCCGGTCCTGGCGGAGACCGCGGCGCGGGTCTGAGTCCGGCCGCTGGAAGCCTGTCCCACCGTGATCCGCCGGACAGGCCGTGGCCCGGCCGGGGGCCGTGGCCACGGCGTCGGCAGCGGCGCCCGGCCCGGGTCCGGGCCGGGGTCCGCGTCCATGTCCAGGACCGGGCCTGGGGCCGGGCCCGGGCGCCGCGTCTAGGACCGGGCCTGGGGCTGGGGCCGGGCCGGGGCGGCCTCGGGCTGGGCCGGGCGGTCGGCCAGGCGGGCGGTGATGACCAGGGTGCCCTCCTCGACCTGGTAGTCGAGCGGCAGGTTCAGCGCCCGCATGGCGGCCACCATGCCGGTGTTGGAGGACTGGGTCACCGCGTAGACGCTGTCGCAGCCGGCCTCCTCCGCCATCGCCACCAGCCGGCCGAGGAGTTCGGCGCCGATGCCGCGCCGCTGCCACTCGTCCTCCACCATGAGGGCGACCTCGGTCTCGTCGCCGTCCCAGAGCAGATGGCCGAGGGCGACGACCCGGCCGGAGGCCGTCTGCGCCGCGAGGGTGCGGCCGAAGCGCGGGCTCAGCAGATGGTCGAGGTAGCGGTCGGCGTCGGCGACGGGGCCGTGGTAGCGGAGGCTCAGGGTGCGGGCGGAGCAGCGGTCGTGCATCGCGCGCGCGGCGGACAGGTCGCGCCGGTCGGCGCGGCGGACGGTGATCTCGTTGCCCTCGGGCAGGGTGAGCACGTCCCTGCCGTGCGGGACGCGCGGGCCGAGCCGGGCGTCGAGCTCCACCAGGGCGCGGGCCCGGGCGAACTCGGTCGGCGTGAACGGCAGATGGGGCCGCTCGATGACGAGCGTGCCGCCGCTGGGGTCGCGCAGCCGCATCACCGTCTCCTCCAGGACGCCCTCCTCGGGGGCCTGTTCCCCGGTGGGCCGGCCGCTGAGGGACACCGCGGGGACCGAGTGGATCGTGCACCGGCCGAGGAGCTGGCGCAGGGCGAGCGGCAGTTCGGCCGCGTCGAGCGCGGTACGGGTGGCGAGGCCGAGCACCCGGGTCGGGGTGTCGACGAGGTCATGGGCGTCGGCGCGCTCGGTCCAGGTGTCGGCGCCGCCGGCCGCGGCGACGGCGCGGGTGAGCTCGCCGGTCTGCAGCGCGGCGGGCGCCCGGAGCAGGAACTCGTCGACCGTGCCTTCGGCGAGCGGATGGGTCTGCAGGGTCAGGATGTCCACCCCGTGCCGGGCGAGCACCGTGCACAGCGCGGCCAGGCTGCCCGGGGTGTCGCGGACGGTGGTCCGCATCCGCCACAGAACCGTGCCGGCGGAGTCCCCCACGGGGGTGGGGTCGACGCCGGACGCGGCGGCCGGCGGCAGCGGGGAGGAGGGCCCCCGGGCCCCGGGGGGGGGCCGCGGCGGCGCGAGGCG
>NZ_JBSGIW010000169.1:0-5960 GCF_053605265.1 Streptomyces sp. NPDC003943
ACCCACCCCTTCTTCACCGGCGACGACGGCCGCGACGACGAGGACGACGACACCTACGTGGACGACCCAGTACTCGCGGCGGCAAGTCCGGCAAGGGCAACAAGGGCCGCAAGGCCAAGAACGGCATGGCGTGCCTGGTGGTCGCCGCCGTCATCCTGGGCGGCGTGGGCGGACTCGGCTACGTCGGCTACAAGTTCTACCAGGGCAAGTTCGGCGCGGCCCCCGACTACGCGGGCGAGGGCAGCGGCGACGTCCAGGTCGAGATCCCGAACGCCGCCGGCGGCTACGAGATCGGCAACATCCTCAAGAAGGCCGGCGTGGTCAAGAGCGTCGACGCCTTCGTGTCGGCCCAGCAGAAGAACCCCAAGGGCCTCGCCATCCAGGCCGGCGTCTACACCTTGAGGAAGGGGATGTCGGCCGAGAGCGCGGTGGCTCTCATGCTGAGCCCGGTGAGCCAGGCCAACTTCGTCATCCCCGAGGGCAAGCGCAACGCCTGGGTCTACGAGCAGATCGACAAGCGGCTCGACCTCAAACCGGGCACCACCAAGGACATCGCCGTCAAACAGGCGAACAGCCTCGGCCTGCCCGACTGGGCCAAGGACCACGAGAACGTGAAGGACCCGCTGGAGGGCTTCCTCTTCCCGTCGAGCTATCCGGTCGCCAAGGGCAACAAGCCCGAGGACGTGCTCCGCAAGATGGTCGCGCGCTCGAACGCCGAGTACACCACGCTCGACCTGGAGTCGAAGGCGAAGGACCTCGGGCTCAAGGGCCCGTGGGAGCTGCTGACCCTCGCCAGCCTGGTGCAGGCCGAGGGCAAGACCCACGACGACTTCACCAAGATGGCCGAGGTCGTCTACAACCGCCTCAGCCCGGAGAACAAGGAGACCTACCAGCTCCTGCAGTTCGACTCGACGTACAACTACCTGATGGGTCAGAGCAAGATCAAGATCACCCGCAAGGAGATCCTGAACAACCCCGACCCGTACAACACCTACCGGCAGAAGGGCCTGACGCCCGGGCCGATCGACAACCCGGGCAAGGAAGCCCTGGTGGCCGCGATGAACCCGACGAAGGACGGCTGGATGTACTTCGTCGCCACCGACGGCATGAACAAGACCGAATTCGCCAAGACCCTCGCCGAGCACGACAGGCTCGTCGAGAAGTTCAACGCGGGAAACTGAGATGACCACCAGCCGACGGGCGGCCGTGCTCGGCTCGCCCATCGCCCACTCGCTCTCCCCGGTCCTGCACCGGGCCGCCTACCGGGAGCTCGGCCTCGACGACTGGTCGTACGACCGCTTCGAGGTCGACGAGGCCGCGCTCCCCGGCTTCGTGCGGGAGCTCGACGCGTCGTGGGCGGGGCTCTCGCTCACGATGCCGCTCAAGCGGGCGATCATCCCGCTGCTCGACGAGATCACCGACACCGCGGCCTCCGTGGAGGCCGTCAACACGGTCGTCCTCACCGAGGACGGCCGCCGGACCGGCGACAACACCGACATCCCCGGCATGGTCGCCGCGCTGCGCGAGCGGGGCGTCGAGAAGGTCGACTCGGCGGCGGTCCTCGGGGCCGGCGCCACCGCCTCCTCGGCGCTGGCCGCGCTCGCGCGGATCTGCTCGGGGCCGGTCACCGCGTACGTACGGAGCGAGGCGCGGGCCGAGGAGATGCGCGGCTGGGGCGAGCGGCTCGGCGTCGACGTGCGCACCGCGGCCTGGGAGGACGCGGCCGAGGCGTTCGCAGCGCCGCTGGTGGTCGCCACCACGCCCGCCGGGACCACCGACGCGCTGGCCGCGGCCGTCCCCGACGCGCCCGGCACCCTCTTCGACGTGCTGTACGACCCGTGGCCGACCCGGATCGCGGCCGCCTGGTCGGCGCGCGGCGGCAAGGTGGTCGGCGGGCTCGACCTGCTCGTCCACCAGGCGGTGCTCCAGGTCGAGCAGATGACCGGACGGGCGCCCGGGCCGCTCGCGGCAATGCGGGCGGCGGGGGAGCAGGCGCTCGGCGAGCGCTGACGCGCGCCGGCGTCCGCCCGCCCGGATGCCCACCCGGTTCTGACGTTCCCTGCCCCGGTCTGACGTTTCCGGCCGTGTCCTGACATGACTGTGGCGCTCGCCACGCGAGACTTGCGTTCCGACCAGTGGACCGACGATCGATCGGCGGCGCGGACGTGAAAGGATCGGGTACGGCGGACCGGGGCCGCGCACCCGGGTCGCGCCGCAGTGCCCAGGCGCGAGCATGAGGAGCATCGTTGAGCAGGTTGCGTTGGCTGACGGCGGGGGAGTCGCACGGCCCCGCGCTGGTCGCGACCCTTGAAGGACTTCCGGCAGGCGTTCCGGTCACCACGGAGCTGGTGGCGGACCATCTCGCACGGCGGCGCCTCGGCTATGGGCGCGGTGCCCGCATGAAGTTCGAGCAGGACGAGGTCACCTTCCTCGGCGGCGTCCGGCACGGCCTCTCGCTCGGCTCGCCGATCGCGGTCATGGTCGGCAACACCGAGTGGCCCAAGTGGGAGAAGGTCATGTCGGCCGACCCGGTCGACCCCGCGGAGCTCAAGGAGACGGGCCGCAACGCGCCCCTGACCCGCCCGCGCCCCGGCCACGCCGACCTCGCCGGCATGCAGAAGTACGGCTTCGACGAGGCCCGGCCGATCCTGGAGCGCGCCAGCGCCCGGGAGACCGCGGCCCGCGTCGCGCTCGGCGCCGTGGCCCGCTCCTTCCTGAAGGAGGCGGCCGGCATCGAGATCGTTTCGCACGTCGTGGAGCTGGCTGCCGCGAAGGCGCCGTACGGGGTCTACCCGACGCCGGCCGACGTCGAGCGGCTCGACGCCGACCCGGTGCGCTGCCTCGACGCCGACGCGTCGAAGGCGATGGTCGCCGAGATCGACCAGGCCCACAAGGACGGCGACACCCTCGGCGGCGTCGTCGAGGTCCTCGCGTACGGCGTGCCCGTCGGCCTCGGCTCGCACGTCCACTGGGACCGCCGCCTCGACGCGCGGCTCGCCGCCGCGCTCATGGGCATCCAGGCCATCAAGGGCGTCGAGGTCGGCGACGGCTTCGACCTCGCCCGCGTGCCCGGTTCGAAGGCCCACGACGAGATCGTCAAGGGCCCGGACGGCATCAAGCGCACCTCCGGCCGCGCCGGCGGCACCGAGGGCGGCCTGACCACCGGTGAGCTGCTGCGCGTACGCGCCGCGATGAAGCCCATCGCGACCGTCCCGCGCGCCCTCGCCACCGTCGACGTCGCCACCGGCGAGGCCGCCGCCGCCCACCACCAGCGCTCCGACGTCTGCGCCGTCCCGGCCGCCGGCATCGTCGCCGAGGCCATGGTCGCGCTCGTCCTCGCGGACGCCGTCGTGGAGAAGTTCGGCGGCGACAGCGTCCCCGAGACCCGCCGCAACGTCCAGTCGTACCTCGACAACCTGCACATCCGGTGACCGGCGGACCCCTCGTCGTCCTCGTCGGCCCCATGGGCTCCGGCAAGTCCACGGTGGGCGCGCTGCTCGCCGAACGGCTCGGCGCCGCCTACCGGGACACCGACGCGGACATCGTCGCCACCGAGGGGCGCGAGATCGCGGACATCTTCGTCGAGGACGGCGAGGACCACTTCCGCGCCCTGGAGCGGGAAGCCGTCCGCACCGCCGTCGCCGAGCACGAGGGCATCCTCGCGCTCGGCGGCGGAGCCGTGCTCGACGCCGGCACCCGCGCCCTGCTCGCCCCGCTGCCCGTCGCGTACCTCTCCATGGACGTCGAGGCGGCCGTCCGCCGCGTCGGACTCGGCGCCGCCCGGCCGCTGCTCGCCGTCAACCCGCGCCGCCAGTGGCGCGAGCTGATGGACGCGCGCCGCCATCTGTACGAAGAAGTCGCGAGCGTCGTCGTCGCCACCGACGAGCGCACCCCCGAAGAGGTCGCCCAGGCGGTCCTCGACGCACTGGAGTTGAAGAACGTATGACGGACCAGGAAGTGACCCGTATCCAGGTCGGCGGCTCCGCGGGCACCGATCCGTACGAGGTGCTGGTCGGCCGGCAGCTGCTCGGCGACCTCGCCGGGCTGATCGGCGCCGGCGCCAAGCGCGTCGCGGTGATCCACCCCGAGGCGCTCGCCGAGACCGGCGAGGCGCTGCGCGCCGACCTCGCGGACCAGGGCTACGAGGCCGTCGCCATCCAGGTGCCCAACGCCGAGGAGGCCAAGACCGCCGAGGTCGCCGCCTACTGCTGGAAGGCCCTCGGCCAGACCGGCTTCACCCGCAGCGACGTCATCGTCGGCGTCGGCGGCGGCGCCACCACCGACCTGGCCGGCTTCGTCGCCGCGACCTGGCTGCGCGGCGTGCGCTGGATCGCCGTGCCGACCACCGTGCTCGGCATGGTCGACGCGGCCGTCGGCGGCAAGACCGGCATCAACACCGCCGAGGGCAAGAACCTCGTCGGCGCCTTCCACCCGCCGGCCGGCGTGCTCTGCGACCTGGCCGCGCTCGACTCGCTGCCGGTCAACGACTACGTCTCCGGCCTCGCCGAGATCATCAAGGCTGGCTTCATCGCCGACCCGGTCATCCTCGACCTGATCGAGGCCGACCCGCAGGCCGCCCGCACCCCGGCCGGCCCGCACACCGCCGAGCTGATCGTGCGGTCGATCAAGGTCAAGGCCGAGGTCGTCTCCGGCGACCTCAAGGAGGCCGGCCGCCGCGAGATCCTCAACTACGGGCACACCCTCGCGCACGCCATCGAGAAGAACGAGCGGTACAAGTGGCGCCACGGCGCCGCCGTCTCGGTCGGCATGCTCTTCGCCGCCGAGCTCGGCCGGCTCGCCGGCCGCCTCGACGACGCCACCGCCGACCGGCACCGCGCCGTCCTGGAGTCCGTCGGACTGCCGCTCACCTACCGCTACGACCAGTGGCCCAAGCTCCTGGAGACCATGAAGGTCGACAAGAAGTCCCGCGGCGACCTGCTGCGCTTCATCGTCCTCGACGGCCTCGCCAAGCCCACCGTCCTGGAGGGCCCCGACCCGGCCATCCTGCTCGCCGCCTACGGCGAGGTGGCCGCGTGACCGAACCGCGTCGCGTCCTCGTCCTGAACGGTCCCAACCTGGGCCGGCTCGGCTCCCGCGAGCCCGACATCTACGGCGCCACCTCCTACAAGGGGCTCGTCGAGTCCTGCCGGAGCCTCGGCGAGCAGCTGGGCCTCGACGTCGAGGTGCGCGAGACCAACGACGAGGGCGAGATGATCCGCTGGCTGCACGAGGCCGCCGACGGTTCGATCCCGGTCGTCCTGAACCCGGGCGCCTTCACCCACTACTCGTACGGGATGCGCGACGCGGCCGCCCAGCGCACGGCGCCGCTGATCGAGGTGCACATCTCGAACCCGTACACGCGTGAGGAGTTCCGGCACACCTCGGTGGTCGCCTCGGTGGCCACCGGGACCGTCGCCGGCTTCGGCATCGGCTCCTACCGGCTCGCCCTGCGCGCGCTCGTGGAGGAACTGGACGCCTGACCGTCCCGCCCTCCCGGGCACCTTCAGCCGCCCCCGGCCGTTTCCCTTGCGGAAGCCGGGGGCGGTAACGTTCCGGCAACGGAACTGACGGCGGACGAGACGGAGTGGCACCGCATGCAGCACGGGATGGGGGCTCCGCTGCCGCCGCAGGTACCGGTGGGTCACCCGGTGGGACTGCCGCACGGCCCCCAGGCGCCGGCCCCCGGCGCGCCGGCCCATCACCCGCAGGCGCCCGCTCCCGGCGCGCCGGCCCACCACCCCCAGGCCCCCGCCCCTGGCGTACCGACTCACCATCCGCAGGCGCCCGCTCCCGGCGCGCCGGCCCATCACCCGCAGGCCCCCGCCCCCGGCGCACCGGCTCACCACCCGCAGGCCCCCGGCCCCGGCGTGCCGGCCCATGGGCCCCACCCGCCGGTGCCGGGGCCGCAGTGCACCCCGGTTTTGTTCTTTCCTGTCGCGTATGTTGTCGGTGGGGGTCCG
>NZ_JBSGIW010000170.1:0-5881 GCF_053605265.1 Streptomyces sp. NPDC003943
GCCGCCTCGACGCCGAGGGCCGTCGACTCCAGGCGCGCGGCCTCGATGTCGGCCGTCAGGAGCTCGGTGTCGGCACCGGGCGCCCGGCCGCCGTGGCGGCTGATCCGGGTGACGTGACGGAGTTCGGCCGGCAGCTGCTCCAGGACGCCCCGGCACTCCCGGGCACCGCCGGCCAGCATCATCAGCTCCGCGCCGGAGGCGGGGAAGATCCGGGCCAGTTCCGTGGCGACGAGAGCGGCGTTCTCATATCGCTTCGTCGTCGGCGGCGTCGGCAGCGGCGTCCGTGCCGCCGTCGATGCCGGTGTCACGGTGGACGGCGGCCTCCTCGGCGGGCGCGGCACCTTCGTCGGGCCCGGGCCCGGCGTCCACCGCGGTGCCGCCGCCGGCCGCCACCGGGTCGTCCGGCGAAAGCAGACGGCCGGCGCGGACGGCGCCGGACTCCTCGTCCATCGGCTCGCCCTCGCCGTCCGGCAGGTCGCCCACCCCGTTGCCGGGCGGCGGCGCCTGGTCCGGACGCTCCTCGGCGAGCCGCTCGTCGAGCGGTGCGCCCTCGCGCGCTTCTCGTACGGTGGTGCCGTACCCGGTCAGCGAGAAGGCCCGGTCGGGCGGGGAGTACCCCGGCTCCTCCGGGTCTTCCTCGGGGTCGGTGTCGAGCGCGTTCTCGGGGTCGAGCGGCCCGCTCGGCCGGTTGGCGCTGTCCGCGCCGGCCGGCTGGTAGACCTCGTCACCGCGTCCGCTCTCGTCCGATGCCGGCGAGGTGTTCTCGGGCATCGTCACCGCTTCCCTTCCTCGCGCTCCGGCTCTTCGTAAGGCGGGGCGTCCGCCGGGGGCTCGGGGTCGCGCCAGTCCTCGGTCCGCGTGGGGTGGCCGGCCCTCATCTGGGCCTCCACTTCCTTCTTGCGGGCGTCGTCGACGCGTGCTGCCGACTTGCTGCTGCCGCGCTGGGGTGTGGTCATGGCTGGTCTCCTGCGGTCGGTACGGCGGGTCGTCCTTCCCTGGGTGGCCCGTGGGCGGCGGCCGTGCCGGACTCGGCGTGCTGGGTGTGCGGGCGAAACCGGGCCGGTCCCCGGCCTGCCCCCGCGTCTGTGCGGACCCCCTTCCCGCCTTTGCGTGTCCGGGTGTCTGCCCGGCGAGTACCCACCCCACGGCGGCACAGACCTCACCGGCGGCCCGGCGGCGCAGACGGCCCGCGGCGGCACAGACGTCACCGGCGGCGCCGCCTCAAGCGGCCCACGACCAGCGGAAGCACTGCGGCGAGTTCACCGATCGCGCCCGTCCACAGCGCCGCCCGCACACCCAGGTGCTCGCCGATGAGCCCGCCGGCCAGCGCGCCCAGCGACATGCCGCCCCACACCACGAACCGCACGGTCGCCGTCACCCGTCCCAGGAGTTCCGGCGGGCAGATCCGCTGCCGGAGCGCCACCGAACCGATCTTGAAGGGCATGAAGGCCGTCCAGCCGAGCCCCTGCAGCACCACCGCGAGCGCGAACCGCCAGTCCGCCTGGAAGAACGGCAGCGCGGCCAGCCACAGCACCCCGCTCACGGCCACGGAGCCCGCCATCGCCCGCAGCTCGCCGAACCGGCGGGCCACCCGAGCCGTCAGCAGGCTGCCCAGGAAGCCGCCGACCGCCTCCGCCGTGAAGACGAGACCGCACAGGAACGGCGACAGCCGGAGCTCTCCGGCGAGCAGCACGAGCAGCATGGACGCGCCGACGGTGCCGCACAGGTTGGAGATCGCGGCGGTGAGGGTGAGCCCGCGCAGCACCGGCGTGCGGAACACGAACCGCAGCCCTTCGCCGATCTCGTCCCACAGCCGGGCCCCCGCCGACCACACCCCGGCCGACCGGGCTTCCGTCGTCCCGGTATCCGCCTGCCGGGCCTCGGGCCGCGGGTCAGGGCGGCGGATGCGGGACAGGAGGACCGCGGAGCCGAGGTAGGTGGCCGCGTTGACGACGAGGGCGAGCGGCGCGGTGACGGCCGCGACCAGTGCGCCGCCCACGCCCGGGCCGGCGGCGGCCGTGACGGTACGCGTCGACTCCAGGGCCGTGTTGGCGGCCACCAGCTGTTCCTCGTCGACGAGCCGGGGCAGGTGGCTCTGGTACGCGATGTCGAAGAAGGCGGTGCAGACGGAGAGCCCGAGCGCGACCGCGTACAGCTGCGGAAGCCCGAGGACGCCGAGCCAGGCCGCGGCCGGCAGGGTCGCCAGGAGCACCGCCCGGACCAGGTCGTTCACGATCATCACGCGGCGCCGGCGCATCCGGTCCACCCAGGCCCCGGCGGGCAGCCCGACGAGCAGGAAACCGAGGTACTCGCACATGACGAGCAGCCCGGCCTGGAACGGGGAGGCGCCGAGCGGGCCGATCGCCACGAGCGGCAGCGCGAGGACGGTGACCGCCGTGCCGGCCTGGCTGATCGTGTCGCCGATCCACAGCCTGCGGAAATCCGGGATCCGGTGCAGCCGGGGCGGTGAGGGGGTGAGGGTCGTGGTCATGCGGGGGACCTCATCACCCGGCGCGGGCGGCGCCCATTGTTTTACGCTGGGCTAAATCCTGGAGGAGGGGCTGGGGGGCTGGGCTGTTGGGCGGCATACGTTTCGGGGCGGACGATCTCGCCCAGCTGCGGTTCGCGATCTCACCGCTGTGGGAGACGGTCGCCGCGCTGCGCGCGGTCGCCGACCCCGGCGGCCACGCACTCCATCTCCCTTGGATCAAGCGGGCGTTGACGCTCCCGCGACCGACGCTCCCGGCCGCCCTCGCCGTCCCGGCGCCGCGCTGCCCGCTCGCCGAGTTCGAGGAGGAGCTCGGCGCGCTCGTAGGGCCGGGCGGCGAGGCCCTGCGCGCGTGGTGGGAGACGGGCGTCCGGCCTTACTGGCCGCGCGTCCGGGCCGTACTGGAGGCCGATCTCGCCCACCGCACCCGGCAGTTGACCGAGGACGGCATCCAGGAGGTGCTGACCCGGCTGCACCCGAACCTGCGCTGGACCGGCGAGCGGCTGGAGTCGCCGGAGCTCGGCCGCGGTGAACTCATCCTGGACGGCACCGGGCTGACGCTCGCCCCGAGCGCCTTCGCGGCCCGCTGCGCACTGCTGCCAGGACGGCCCGGCACGCCGCCGTGCCTGGTGTACCCGGCCCGCGCGGTGGGGCTGCTGTGGGAGCGCGGGGCGGCGGCCGGTGACGGGCTCGCCCGGCTGCTCGGCCGCAGCAGGGCGGAGCTGCTGGCCCGTACCACCACACCGTCCACGACCACGTCCCTCGCCGCGCAGACCGGCCTGACGCCGGGCGCGGTCTCGCAGCACCTGGCGGTGCTGCGCGACACGGGCCTGGTGAGCGGCCACCGCTACCGGCGCGAGGTGTACTACCGGGCGAGCGAGCTGGGCCGTTCGCTGCTCGCGGGCGCGGCCTAGGACACCTTGCCGTCGCGGAGCGAGCCGACCCGTTCGCTGCTCGCGGGGCCCCGCCTAGGGCGCCCTGCCGTCTCCGTCGCGGAGCGACCCGGCCCGATCACTGCTCGGCGAACCCGACCCAGGGCGCCCTGCCGTCGCGGAGCGAACCGGCCCGTTCGCTGCTCGCGGGGCCCCGCCTAGGTCTCTTCGTCGTCGCTGGGCCCGGGTCCGGCGACGCGGCCCGTCAGAGCGGCCAGCGAGGCGCGGATGTGTTCCATGTGGGAGTGGATCTCGTCGCGGGCCTCCTCGTGCTCGCGCAGCACGCGCTCCGTCTCGCGCTCGGTCCGCTCCTGCGCGAGGCGCGCCTCGGCGAGCAGCGCCGCCGCCTTCGCCTCCGCGTCCTCCTGGCCGTGCCGGGCGGCCTCCTCGGTCTCGGCGAGGGCCCGGCGGGCCTCGTCGAGCCGCGCCTCGGCCAGGGCTGCCGACTCCTCGTGCCGGGCGTCCTGTTCGGCCGCCCGCGCCGCCGCCTCCCGGTCGGCCGCCTCGCGTGCCGCGGTCTGCTCCTCGTGCTGCCGCGCGAGGAGCGCGGCGGCCTCGCGTTCGGTGGCCTCGAAGGCGGTACGGGCCTCGGCGCGCTGCTCGTCGGCGTCGCGCTGCGCGGCCGTACGTATCGACTCGGCGCGCTCGCCGGCCGCCGCCAGCCTCGCGCGGGCCGCCGACTCGGCCGCCGTCCGCACGCCCTCCGCGTAGGCCCCGGCCGCGTCCGCCGCCTCCTGCCCGGCCGCCTCCGCCGCCTCCGCGAAGGACTGCGCCTCGGCCTCCGCGGCCCGTACGAGCGCCTCGGCCTCGGCCTCCGCGAGCTCCAGGATCCGGCGGGCGCGCTCGCCCAGGGACTCGTAACGCTGCGGCGCGAGCGCGGCGACGACCTCGCGGAGCCGGGCCGCCTCCTCCTCCGTCTCCTCGGCGAGCACGGTCAGCCGTGCCGCGCGCTCCCAGGCGGCGTCGCGCTCGGCGGAGAGCGCGGCCAGGTACCGGTCGACCTGCTCCGGGCGGTAACCGCGCCCGCGTCCGAAGGATCCGGTGAAGAAGCTCATCCATGACTCCTTATGTCCTCAAACATCAAGGATGCGGCATGAGACGCCACCAGAACGGACAAAAGGCGCCCGATGTGAGTCCACATCGGGCGCCCTTTGTCACATTGCGCGTATGCCGGTCAGAGCAGCCCGTCCCACATCTGCTCGAGCAGCACCGACCACCAGTTCTCCGGCGAGGACAGCGCCGCCGGGTCCAGCATCGCCAGCTGCGCCTGGAAGTCGACCGTCCACCGGCCCGCCTGCTCCGGGTTGAGCCCGAAGCGGAGCCGCCACATCCGGCCGAGCAGCGCCAGGCAGCGCACGAACTCCGGCAGCCCGGAGTTCACGAACTGCGGCGGCACCGACTGCCCGCCCGGCCCGGCCTCCACCGGCACGGCCACGATGTTCGCCGTCCCGTACTGGACACAGATCGCCCGGCCGAAGTCCGAACCCAGGACGAGATACGAGCTCGCGTCCGGCGCCGGCTGGACCTGCCGCTGCGCCGCCAGCTCCGCGAGCGTCGGCACCACCGGCATCGCCGGCTGCGCCCAGAAGAACGGCCCGAAGTCGGCCGGCAGCCCCGCCCACAGGAGCGTGACCGCCACCAGCTCCGGCACGCCCTGCCGGGACACCGCGCGCTGGTCGAAGCGCAGGATCCCCGGCCCGAACGCCCCGGCCAGCTCCTGCGCCACCCCGTCCGGCGGCAGCGGCGGCGCCGGCTGCACCTGCGGCAACGGCGCCCGCACCGGCGCGGGGCGCGCCGGGCCGTCCGCGACCTGATGCAACTCGCCCTGGTGCGTCAGCAGTTGACGCATGCCCTGCTGGCGGCCCGCGTGGTCACGGCCGTACGGCGCGATGTTGGTGACCCGCGCCTGCGGCCAGGTCTCCCGGATCATCCGCGCGCAGTAACCGCCCGGCAGCTCGCACGACTCCAACTCCGTGTGCAGTTCGAGTACTTGCTGCGGCGGCACGTTCAGCGCGCGCAGCTCGTGCAGGATCTGCCACTCCGGGTGCGGCGTGCCCGGCGCGGAACGGCGGATGATCTGCTGCTCCGAGCCGTCGGGCGCGCGGTACCGCAGCACGGCCTGGTAGCCCGGGCCGACGGTCGGCTGACCGGTCGGCTGCGGCTGCGGATAGCCGTACGCGGGCGCGCTCGCCGGCGCGTTCACCGGCGCGGGGGCCGGCCCCGGCGGCGGAGGCGGCCCGGCCGGACCGGGCTGCGCCAGCATCGTCGCCGCGTGCGCGACCCCACCGGGCGGCGTCACACCCGCACCGGGCACGCCCGGCGGCGGAGGCGGCGGCAGCGGCGTACCGGGCCCACCCTGACTCGGGTGCGCCAGCATCGTCGCCGCGTGCGCGACCCCACCGGGCGGCGTCACACCCGCACCGGGCACGCCCGGCGGCGGAGGCGGCGGCAGCGGCGTACC
>NZ_JBSGIW010000171.1:0-5840 GCF_053605265.1 Streptomyces sp. NPDC003943
TGGACGGGGTATCAACTAATCTGGCGTTGATTTTTGGCACGCTGTTGAGTTCTCAAGGTGCGGACGCTTCCTTTGTACTCACCCTCGCGGGCTTTTCTCCGGGCGCTTCCTTCGTTTCCGACTCTATCAGATCTTTCCGATCCGATTTCCTCGGTGCTTTCCGGTCCCGCTTTCCTGACTTTCGTCGTTTCTTTCGGGGCCTTCCGGCGCTCTCCGACTTTATCAGAAGTTCTGAGTCGGATTTCCCGCCCTTCGGTTTCACTCTCCTGGCACACGGTGGTGCCCGGGGCTTCCCCTCTGGCGGAGCCGTAAACGTACTTGAGGGGGGCGCCCCGATGCAAATCGAGGCGCCCCCCTCAGCCGTACGAGCCGACGGCCCGTCAGACCTCCACGACCACCGGGAGGATCATCGGGCGGCGGCGGTAGGTGTCGGAGACCCACTTGCCGACCGTGCGGCGGATCAGCTGCTGGAGCTGGTGCGGCTCGACCACGCCGTCCTGGGCGGACTTGTTCAGGGCCTGGTCGATCTTCGGGAGCACCGCGTCGAAGGCGGAGTCCTCGATGCCGGAGCCGCGGGCGTGGACGTGGGGGCCGCCCACGATCTTGCCGGTGGAGGCGTCCACGACCACGTAGACCGAGATGATGCCCTCCTCGCCGAGGATCCGGCGGTCCTTCAGGGAGGCCTCGGTGACGTCGCCGACCGAGAGGCCGTCCACGTACACGTAACCCGCCTGGACCTTGCCGGTGATCCGGGCGCGGCCGTCGACCAGGTCGACGACGACGCCGTCCTCGGCGATGACGATGTGGTCCTTGGGGATGCCCGTCATCGCGCCGAGCTCGGCGTTGGCGCGCAGGTGGCGCCATTCGCCGTGGACCGGCATGAGGTTCTTCGGCTTGCAGATGTTGTAGAAGTACAGCAGCTCGCCGGCGGAGGCGTGGCCCGAGACGTGGACCTTGGCGTTGCCCTTGTGGACGACGTTGGCGCCCCAGCGGGTCAGGCCGTTGATCACGCGGTAGACCGCGTTCTCGTTGCCCGGGATGAGCGAGGACGCCAGGATCACGGTGTCGCCGGGGACGATCCGGATCTGGTGGTCGCGGTTGGCCATCCGGGAGAGGGCGGCCATGGGCTCGCCCTGGGAGCCCGTACAGACGAGCACGACCTCGTCGTCCGGCAGGTCGTCGAGGGTCTTGACGTCGACGACGAGGCCGGCGGGGACGCGCAGGTAGCCCAGGTCACGGGCGATGCCCATGTTGCGGACCATGGAGCGGCCGACGAAGGCGACCCGGCGGCCGTACTCGTGGGCGGCGTCCAGGATCTGCTGGATGCGGTGCACGTGGCTGGCGAAGCTGGCCACGATGATGCGCTTCTGGGCGTTCGCGAAGACGTTGCGCAGGACGTTGGAGATGTCGCGCTCGTGCGGCGTGAAGCCCGGGACCTCGGCGTTCGTCGAGTCGGTGAGCAGGAGGTCGATGCCCTCCTCGCTCAGCCGCGCGAAGGCGTGCAGGTCGGTGAGGCGGTTGTCCAGCGGGAGCTGGTCCATCTTGAAGTCGCCGGTGTGGACGGCCATGCCCGCGGGGGTGCGGATGGCGACGGCCAGGGCGTCGGGGATGGAGTGGTTGACGGCGACGAACTCGCAGTCGAAGGGGCCGAACCGCTCGCGGTGCCCCTCGGCCACCTCGAGGGTGTAGGGGCGGATGCGGTGCTCCTGGAGCTTGGCCTCGATGAGGGCGAGGGTCAGCTTGGAGCCGATGAGCGGGATGTCCTGCTTCATGCGGAGCAGGTACGGCACGCCACCGATGTGGTCCTCGTGGCCGTGGGTCAGGACGATGCCGACGACGTCGTCGAGGCGGTCCCGGATGGTGGTGAAGTCGGGCAGGATCAGGTCGACGCCGGGCTGCTCCTCCTCGGGGAAGAGGACGCCGCAGTCGACGATCAGGAGGCGGCCGTCGTATTCGAAGACCGTCATGTTCCGGCCGATCTCACCGAGCCCACCGAGCGGGGTGACGCGGAGGCCGCCCTTGGCAAGCTTCGGAGGGGCGCCGAGTTCGGGATGCGGATGGCTCAAAAGTCTCTCCTCACCACACGCGCCACGTACCGCTCGGGCACGTGGCGCGCATGACATTCGTGCACTTGCTGTCGTGTTCAGTTACGGGTCTTCAGTTGTGAAGTCTGGTGTCAGAGCTCTACCCCGCCGGCGGCCAGGTCGACCTTGAGCTGGGCGGTCTCCTCGGCGGAGAGCTCGACGAGCGGCAGCCGCAGCGGGCCGGCCGGGAGGCCCTGGAGGGCGAGGGCGGCCTTGGTGGTCATGACGCCCTGGGTGCGGAACATGCCGGTGAAGACCGGGAGCAGCCGCTGGTGGATCTCGGTGGCCTTCTGGACGTCGCCGGCCAGGTAGGCGTCGAGCATGGCGCGCAGCTCGGGGGCGACGACGTGGCCGACGACCGAGACGAAGCCGCAGGCGCCGACCGAGAGCAGCGGCAGGTTGAGCATGTCGTCGCCGGAGTACCAGGCGAGGCCCGATCGGGCGATGGCCCAGCTGGCACGGCCGAGGTCGCCCTTGGCGTCCTTGTTGGCGACGATCCTGGGGTGCTCGGCGAGCCGGACGAGGGTCTCGGTGTCGATCGGGACGCCGCTGCGGCCGGGGATGTCGTAGAGCATCACCGGGAGCTCGGTGGCGTCGGCGATGGCCGAGAAGTGCCGGTACAGGCCCTCCTGCGGGGGCTTGTTGTAGTACGGCGTGACGGCGAGCAGGCCGTGCGCGCCGTCGCGCTCCGCCGTACGGGCGAGCTCGAGGGTGTGGTGGGTGTCGTTGGTTCCGATGCCGGCGACGACGTGCGCGCGGTCGCCGACCGCCTCCAGTACGGCCCGTACGAGCTGCGATTTCTCCGCGTCGCTGGTGGTCGGGGACTCGCCGGTGGTGCCGTTGACGATCAGGCCGTCGTTGCCCGCGTCGACGAGGTGGGCGGCGAGTCGCTGGGCGCCGTCGAGGTCGAGTGCGCCGTCCGCCGTGAAGGGCGTGACCATGGCGGTGAGGACCCGCCCGAAGGGGGTCTGCGGAGTGGAGATCGGAGCCATGGGTAACACGCTACTCGCTGCTCAGCGCCGGGTGCCCCCTCGGGGGACGCGATAAAGGGAGCCCGGCACTGCCTGCTCGGGGGTTCAAGCAGTGCCGGGTCCGTTTGATCAGCCTAGATGAACTTCACGAAACGTCGCAATACGGACACTTCGCTCGCGAACTTCGTACTTTTGTGCGTGACGACGTGTGGGTTGCTACGGAGCTGCCGGAGCTAAGGGGCAACCCGGCCGTTCTTGTTGAAGGCGGCGTAGGTCAGCGGCATCAGCCGGGCCCAGTGCTCCTCCATCTTCTCGCCCACCATCTCGATCTCCCGCTGCGGGAAGGACGGCACGGCGGCGAGCTCGTGCTGGGTGCGCAGGCCGAGGAAGTGCATCAGCGAGCGCGCGTTGCAGGTCGCGTACATCGAGGAGTAAAGGCCCACCGGGAGGACCGAACGGGCGACCTCGCGGGCGACGCCGGCGGCCAGCATCTCCTGGTACGTCCCGTACGCCTGGCGGTACGAGTCCTCCATGGCCCGGCTGGTCAGCTCGTGCTGCGCCTGGGTGCCCTCGACGAAGACGTACTTGCCCGGGCGGCCCTCCTGGACCAGCTTGCGGGAGGCGTCGGGGACGTAGAAGACCGGCTCCAGCTCCCTGTAGCGGCCCGACTCCTCGTTGTACGACCAGCCCACCCGGTGCCGCATGAACTCGCGGAACACGAAGATCGGGGCGCTGATGAAGAAGGTCATCGAGTTGTGCTCGAAGGGGCTGCCGTGGCGGTCCCGCATCAGGTAGTTGATCAGGCCCTTGGAGCGCTCCGGGTCCTTCTGGAGCTCCTCAAGGGACTGCTCGCCGGCCGTGGACACCCGAGCCGCCCAGAGGACGTCGGAGTCGGCCGCCGCGCTCTTGACCAGCTCAACGGTGACGTCGCTCCGTAGTTCGATCTTGACGTTCTCTGCAGGGGTGTCGGTCACCGGCGGTCCTTCCAGTCAGTGCGGGTGGCGTCGTCCACTCTAACGACGTCCTCCCTGAGGATGAGATTCGGCCGCTTTGATGAAAAATCGGCACCTAAGCGCCGCTTCCGTCGTCTGTAGAGACGACAGGCACGTTTCAGCACCGAATCCCAGGAGAGTGGCCCATGCCGAGCCGGCGAGAAGCCGTACCGTTCGCGTTCGTCGCGGAGTCCGACAGCTTCCGCAGTAACGTCACTCCCCCACCGCGGGAGCGGCTCAAGCCCGGCCAGATCCTGGGCCGTACGCTGATCGGGCTGACCCTGGTCGCCGGCCTCGTCGGTTCCCTCGTCCTCGGCGTGCCGTCCCTGGACTCCCAGCGCGCGAACGGGCACCAGCAGCAGTCCGAGGCTTCCGACGGCCGCTGAGGTAGCCTCACCGGGCACAGCCCACCGAACGTGCTTGTGAGTGAGGACCCGTCGTGCCCCTGCCCTTTCTGACGGCCGACCGTGATTTCGACACCGACGACGTCGCCCTGCCGTTCGACGACCACGACGTGTGGCGTCGGCCGTACCGGCCCGGGCCGTGGCGGGTCGGGATCGCCGCGCTGGCGCTGCTGCTCGCCTCGTTCGTGCTGATCGCGGCCGTCGTCATCGCCGCCGCCGGCGCGCTGGCCGGGGCGGGGCTCACCTTCGGGTTCGCCGCGCTGATCATCGGCAGCGCGCTGCGCCTGCTGCGCATGGGCGTCTGGGTGAGCCGGGCGGGGCTGCGGCAGGTCTCCTTCTTCACGACGCGGACCGTGCCGTGGCGGCAGGCCGCCGCGGTGCGCACCGTCCAGCAGCCGGTGCGCTGGCTGGGACTCCCCCGCACGGTCCAGGGCCAGGCCCTCGTCCTCGTACGGCGCGACGGTGAGCAGACCCCGCTGCTCACCGATCACAACGCCGACTTCCTCTCCCGCGTCGAGGCGTTCGACCGCGCGGCGGACACGGTCGAGGCATGGAACGCCGAGTACGGCGAGCACGCGGAGCAGGCGCAGAGCCCGGCGTACGCCGGAGCGCGCTGACCCCGGCGTACGTCCCTCGCGGGTGGCCTTACGCGGCCTCGTGCAGCGCGATCGCGCGCTGCATGGCCTGGCGGGCCCGCGGGGTGTCGCGGGCGTCGTGGTAGGCCACCGCGAGGCGGAACCAGCAGCGCCAGTCGTCCGGCGAGTCCTCCGTCTCGGCCTTGCGCCGGGCGAAGACCTCGTCGGCCGAGTCGCGGTCGATGCGGCCGCCCTCCGTGCGCTTCAGCTCGTCGACGGGCAGGCCGCCCTCGGCCTCCAGGAGCGCGGCAAGCCGGTTCGCCCGGCGCGCGAAGCGGGTGTTCTTCCAGAGGAACCAGGCGCCCACCACCGGCAGCACGAAGGCGACGGCGCCCATGCCCATCGCCGCCGGCTCGCCGGTCAGCAGCAGCAGGACGCCCTCCATCCCCACCACGCCGAAGACGAGGACGAGGACGGTGGCGAGGAAGACGTACGTGATCTTTCCGCCCATGACCGTCAGCCCAGGTCCAGGAAGTGTTCCAGGCCGAAGGTGAGGCCCGGGGTGGTCACGACGCGGCGGGCGCCGAGCAGGATGCCCGGCATGAAGCTGGAGTGGTGCAGCGAGTCGTGCCGCACGGTGAGGGTCTCGCCCTCGCCACCGAGCAGCACCTCCTGGTGGGCGAGCAGGCCCGCGAGGCGTACGGAGTGCACCCGGACGCCGTCCACGTCGGCGCCCCGGGCGCCCTCCAGGCCGTGCGTGGTGTTGTCCGGCTGGGCGCCGAGGCCGGCCGCGGCGCGGGCGGCGGGGCGGAGC
>NZ_JBSGIW010000172.1:0-5778 GCF_053605265.1 Streptomyces sp. NPDC003943
GGATTGAACCAGTGACCTCTTCCGTGTCAGGGAAGCGCTCTCCCGCTGAGCTAATCGCGCGGGCGATCCGAGAGTCGAGGATCCGAAGATCCGGTGCGCGATACTGGGATTGAACCAGTGACCTCTTCCGTGTCAGGGAAGCGCTCTCCCGCTGAGCTAATCGCGCGGGTGACTCGAAGATCAAGAACCCGAGGGTTCAGTGCGCGATACTGGGATTGAACCAGTGACCTCTTCCGTGTCAGGGAAGCGCTCTCCCGCTGAGCTAATCGCGCGGGGGATCCGAGGATCCAGGACCCGAGGGTCCAGTGGACGATACTGGGATTGAACCAGTGACCTCTTCCGTGTCAGGGAAGCGCTCTCCCGCTGAGCTAATCGTCCTTGGAGGTGGAGACGGGATTTGAACCCGTGTAGACGGCTTTGCAGGCCGTTGCCTCGCCTCTCGGCCACTCCACCAGGAGTGATAACAGGGGTTCGGGATGATCCCCCACATCGAGCGGACGACGAGATTCGAACTCGCGACCCTCACCTTGGCAAGGTGATGCTCTACCAACTGAGCCACGTCCGCTTGTCGTTTCCGTTTCGCTTCCGCGTCCCGGCGACGTGTTGAACTTTAGCGGATTCCTCGGCCAGTACAAAAACGCGTTTGCGCAGCGTGCTGACCTGCACCCCCTCCGAGGCGCCGGCCGGGGTCCGCGCGCGGCCCGCACCGGGTGGTGCGGGAGCGTTCGTACGACGTTCACTCCTCGTGTCCCCGAGGTGGCGGGGAGCCGTCTCCCAGACGGCCCGGGGCCCCCTCCCGGACGCCGCCCTAGACTCGCAAGAGTGCACACCCACACTCCTCTGGCGCGCTTCGGCGGCCTCCTCGCCACCGACCTCCGGGACGTCACCCATGATCCCGAGGCCCTGGACTCCACCGGCTTCTGGGCGGTCTGCGCGGACTTCGAGGGCCGCCTGACCTGCGCCCGCTTCGGCGACGTGCGACCCGACCCGATCCCCGCGCCGGTGCCCGGCGCCTGGCGCGGCCCCGCCGCCGGCGACTGGACGTCCTCGCTCGACCGCGCCGCGTACACCGCGGGCGTGCGCCGGGTCCGGGAGCACATCGCGCGCGGCGAGGTCTACCAGGCGAACCTCTGCCGGGTGATGTCCGCGCCGCTGCCCGACCCGGCCGGCGCCGACGTCGACGCGCTCACCGCGCTGCTGGCCCGCGGCAACCCCGCCCCGTACGCCGGCACGATCCGGCTGCCCGCGCACGGCGTGGAGCTCGCCACCGCCTCGCCCGAGCTGTACCTGCGCCGCACCGGCCGCACCGTCGAGTCCGGCCCCATCAAGGGCACCGGCAGGACCGCCGAGGACCTCCTGGAGAAGGACCACGCCGAGAACGTGATGATCGTGGACCTGGTGCGGAACGACCTGGGCCGGGTCTGCGCCACCGGGTCCGTCACCGTGCCCGAGCTCTGCGCCGTCGAACCGCACCCCGGCCTCGTCCACCTGGTCTCCACCGTCCGCGGCGAGCTGCGCGAGGAGGCAGGCTGGCGCGAGCTGCTCGCCGCCACCTTCCCGCCCGGCTCCGTGACCGGCGCCCCCAAGTCCAGCGCCCTGCGGATCATCGAGGCCCTGGAGACCGCCCCGCGCGGCCCCTACTGCGGCGGCATCGGCTGGGTCGACGCCGACCGGCGCACCGCCGAGCTCGCCGTGGGCATCCGCACCTTCTGGATCGACCGGGCCGAGGGCCTGCTGCGCTTCGGTACCGGCGCCGGCATCACCTGGGGCTCCGACCCCGAGCGCGAGTGGGCCGAGACCGAACTGAAGGCGTCCCGGCTCGTCGCGATAGCGTCGGGCGGGTACGAGCCGAGCGACGCGTACGAGGCGACTGGAAAGGCCATATCTCGATGAAACTCTGGGTCAACGGCGCACTGCACGACGCCGGGACCGCGCAGGTGTCCGTCCTGGACCACGGGCTCACCGTCGGCGACGGCATCTTCGAGACGGTCAAGGCCGAGCGCGGCGAAACGTTCGCCCTCACCCTCCACCTGGAGCGGCTCGCCCGCTCCGCCCGCGGCCTCGGCCTGCCCGAGCCGGACCTGGACGAGGTCCGCCGTGCCTGCGCCGCCGTCCTCGCGGCCAACCCGATGGAGCTCGGCCGGCTCCGCATCACGTACACCGGCGGACTCTCCCCGCTCGGCTCCGAGCGCGGCGACTCCGGACCGAGCCTGGTCGTGGCCCTCGGCGAGACCACCCGCCGCCCGGACTCCACCGCCGTGATCACCGTGCCGTGGACCCGCAACGAACGCGGCGCGCTCACCGGCCTGAAGACCACCTCGTACGCCGAGAACGTCGTGGCCCTCGCCCGGGCGCGCGAGCGCGGCGCCTCCGAGGCGCTGTTCGGCAACACGGTCGGACAGCTCTGCGAAGGCACCGGCTCCAACGTCTTCGTGGTCGTCGACGGCCGCATCCTCACCCCGCCCGTCTCCTCCGGCTGCCTCGCGGGCATCACCCGCGCCCTCGCCGTGGAGTGGACCGGCGCCGAGGAGACCGACCTGCCGCTGGAGGTGCTGGAGAGCGCCGACGAGATCTTCCTGACCTCGACCCTGCGCGACGTCCAGGCCGTGCACCGGGTCGACGACCGGGAGCTCTCCGGGACCCCCGGACCGGTCACCGCCAAGGCCATGCGCGTCTTCGACGAGCGGGCGGCCCAGGACCGGGACCCGAAGCTCGGCTGACCCGAAGCTCGGCCGACCCGAGGCCCGGTCAATCGCTTGACCGGATGACGGGGCGGCGGCGGGGTGGGTAGAACACCGGTGATGACCACCACCCTGCGGCCGTCCGAGCCGCTCCAGCGCTCCGCCGACGGCGGCCGTTCCCGCACGTACGACATCTGCGTGAACGGCCGGATCGTCGGCTCCGTGCACGTCGCCACCGACCCCGGCTTCGGTCCCGCCGCCGGCGTCATCAGGAACCTCCGGGTCGACCGGCCGGACCGCGGGCGGGGCCGCGGCACGGTGGCGGCGCTCGCCTCGGAGGAGGTGCTGCGCGACTGGGGCTGCCGGCAGGTGCTGGTCCAGGTGCCCGCGGCGGTGGAACCGGCGCTGCGGATGGCCCGCTCGCTCGGCTACACCGAGCGCAGCCGGAACATGGTCAAGGAGCTTCCGGAGCGGCCTGCCGAGCTGCCGCCCGGTTTCGAGGTCCGGCCCATGACGGAGGCGGAGTTCGGGCCGTGGGAGGCCGCGGCGCGGGAGAAGTACGCCCGGAGCTGGATCGAGCGCGGCATGCCGGCGGACCAGGCCCGCGCCAGGTCGGACGCCGGCCACCGGGAGCTGCTTCCGGACGGGCTCGCCACCCCGGGCATGGCGTTCCACCTGGCCGTCCGGGACGGGCAGGTGGTCGGCCGGGTGTGGACCGGCTTCCGCGACCTGGAGCCGGGGACGCGCGGCGGGTACGTGTACGACATCGAGGTCGTCGAGGAGCACCGCGGACACGGCCACGGCCGGGCGCTGATGCTGCTCGCCGAGCGGACCGCGCGGGCGGCCGGGGAGAGCCTGCTCGGACTCCACGTCTTCACGGGCAACACCCCGGCGATCCGGCTCTACGAGTCGCTGGGCTACCGCACGACGTACCTGAACAGCGCCAAGAGCCTGCTGTAGGACCGTCAGCCCGCGAGGAGACGGTCGGCGATCTCCTCGATGCGCGCGCGCAGGCCGTCCTGGCTCTGGCCGCCGTCGAGGCGCTCGCCGCCGACGACGTAGGTCGGGGTGCCGGTGACCTTGATCGCCTTGCCCTCGGCCTCGTCGGCGTCGACCGTGAGCAGGTGCCGGCCGTCGATCAGGGCGGTGTCGAACTCCTCGGCGTCCAGGCCCAGTTCGCCCGCCACCTTCAGGAGCACCGGCTCGCCGCGCTCGCCGAGCTCCGCGGTCCTGGCGAGCAGCGCCTCCGTGTACTCCCAGCCCCTGTCCTGGGCGAACGCCTCCTCGGCGGCCTGGGCCGCGGCGTAGGCGTGCTTGTGCTTGGCCAGCGGGAAGTGGCGCAGCTGCACGTCGAGGCGGGCGCCGTACTTCTCGCGCAGCGCGCGGACGTCGTCGAGGGCCTTGAAGCAGTCGGGGCACTGCAGGTCGAACCAGGTCTCCAGGACGACCGGGGAGGCGGGGGTGGTGGACTCACTCATGGGAAGAGTCTCCCATCCGCCGGTCCCTGGGGGACGACCCGGAGATGTCCCTGATCCGGGGCCCCGGGCATGGCCGTGGGCGGCCCGGGCGGTGCAGGATGGAAGGGACGTACCACCCGTGACGTACCACCCGTGACGGACCAGTCGCGCCGTACCACCCGTGACGGACCAGTCGCGCCGTAGCGCTCGTGACGGACCACTCGTGACCAGGAGGATCGCATGCTTGCCGAGACCATCTGCTCCGCGGTGTCCGCGGCGGGCCTGGGCATCGCCGCGGTCATGGCCTTCCGCAAGAAGTACCTGGCCGCGGCCCGCACGGCCGCCTATGCGCTGCTGCTGCTCGGCCTGGTGATGACGGGCGCGGTCCAGTGGCTCGCGGACACGGCCTTCAGCCCGGTCGCCTGGGCCGGCTTCGGTGTGCTCGGCGGGGCCTGGCTGCTCCTCCTGGTCACGCGGGCGGTGGAGCGGCGCCGGGCCGGGCGCGAGGTGACCGCCGAGGGAGAGGGGCGCGGGGCCGTGGCACCGGCCGCGTCGGCTCCGTCGCTCGGCGCGGGTCAGCGCGGCGCGACCGCGAAGCCGCAGGCCAGGACCGGCGACGAGGACTTCAGCGACATCGAGGCGATTCTGAAGAAGCACGGAATATGACCGGTACCGGTCCTCGATCCGACCGCTTCTGACGTTTCTGGTTCCCGGCGTCCACGGGATGGGGTGAAGAGGCCCGGTCGTGGGGTGTGTTGCGGGATTTCTGGGCCGCGCCGTGCGCGATCATCCCCGCGAGATGCTCGATACCTCGCGGGACCCCGTCCCCACCTCCACCGCACCCCCGGCCGAGGAGCCGCGCGGCTGTCTGTTCGCGCTCTCCCAGCCGCCGCTGATGATCTTCCTCGCGGTGATCGGCGGACTGCTGCTCATGGCCGCCGTCCACGACCTGTTCCTGCTGTGAGGCGGATGCCGGGCCGGCTCAGCTCGCGGCTTCCTTGCGGCGCGCCCGGTAGGCCGCCACGTGCAGCCGGTTGCCGCAGGTGCGGCTGTCGCAGTAGCGGCGGGAGCGGTTGCGGGAGAGGTCGACGAAGGCCCGGCCGCAGTCCGGGGCCTCGCAGCGGCGCAGCCGCTCCTGCTCGCCCGCGACGACGATGAAGGCCAGCGCCATGCCGCAGTCGGCGCCCAGGTGGTCGGCGACCGAGGCGCCCGGCGCGAAGTAGTGCACGTGCCAGTCGTAGCCGTCGTGGTCGGTGAGCTGCGGCGTCGTGCCGGCGGCGGCGACCAGCTGGTTGATCAGCGTCGCGGCGATCCGGGCGTCGGGGGCCGAGAAGACGGCCGCGAACCGGTCGCGCACCTCGCGGACGGCCTTCAGGTCGTCGGCTCCCAGCTCACCGACGTCGCTGATCTTGTTCCTGTGCACGAAGGACTGCAGCGACGGGATGTCCCCGAGCTCGTCGTCGCGGTCGCCCTGTGGGGCGGTGTTCATCAGATCGACGACGGTGTCGAGGGCGATGCGGGTGTCGTGGGGGATCAGCACGATGCGCTCCCTGGCCGGCTGCGGGCGGGCGCCCGCGGAATTGCGCTGACTCTAGCGCGACCCGGAAACGGGCATCGGCGCCCTCCGCCGCGCAGGCGGC
>NZ_JBSGIW010000173.1:0-5604 GCF_053605265.1 Streptomyces sp. NPDC003943
GGCCGGAGCGGCCTCCTCGACGACCTCGGCGGCCGGGGCCGGAGCCTCGGCCTCGACCGTGGCCGGCTCGGGCGCGGTGGCCTTACGGGTGGCACGGCGGCGGGTACGCGGGGCCGGAGCGGCCTCCTCGACGGCCTCGGCGGCCGGGGCCGGAGCCTCGGCCTCGACCGTGGCCGGCTCGGGCGCGGTGGCCTTACGGGTGGCACGGCGGCGCGTACGCGGAGCCGGAGCGGCCTCCTCGACGACCTCGGCGGCCGGGGCCGGAGCGGCCTCGACGACCTCAGGGGTCTCGGCGGCGGCCTCGGCCGTCACCGGCGGACCGGCCGGCCGGGAGGCGGCGCGCCGACGACGACGCGGCGGCAGCTTGTCACCGGGTGCGTTGTTCTCGTGTTCTTCGTGCTGTTCGAGCATGCGGGCGGTTCTCCCGTCACGCCCCCGGGCGCCGCGTCCGGTTCCGGTCCGGCGGCACGTACGCGCGTCGAGCGCGGTGCCGCCGTCCGGGGCGCGGGCGCCGCACGGGAGCTGTATGTCTGGCTCGCCGGTTCCGTACGCCTTCTGCGGACGGCCTGGCGAAAGTCTCCTGGTCAGTGCGCGGCCCGACCCAGGTGGCTCCCGAGTACCAGGGCTGCGCTACGACGACCGCTCCCTACGCGGTACCGGCACCCGGCGCCGTCGCTGAGGCGGTCGCGGCGGCCGTGGATGAAGCGGCCGTGACTGCCTCGCGGTCGGGCGCGAGCGGGTCGGTCACCGTGCCGGACTCCTCGTCGAAGAGCCCCTGCGCCAGCCTGGTCACCGCAGCGGGGACCGGCGGCGCCAGGTCGGCCACAGCTCGGAGACCGGACAGGACGTCGTCGGGTCGCACGGCAGGTGTCACGTGCCGAACAACCAGCCGCAGTATCGCACAGGCGCTGTCCACCGGCCTATCACCCCGGGGATCGCCCTGGGCGGGGGCCGCGGTCAGCTCCACGACGGCACCGCGGGTGTCGAAGGTACGGATTCCGTTCTTCGTCTTGCGCTGTACTTCCACGGTCTCGGCCGCGAGAAACGCCTCGACGGCCTTGTTCGCGTCGTCGACGGTCACGCCGTCGAGCCGCAGCTCCCACACGGAGGCGGTGAGCCGGTCGGCGAGACCGGAGGTCCGGGCCTCGACGGCGTCGACGATGTCGAGGCCGGTCGGCATGGACTCGTCGAGCAGGGCCCGCAGGGTCTCCGGGTCGCGCTGCTCGGTGAGGGCGATCTCCAGGTACTCGGCCTCGGAGCCGGTGCCCGTCGGTGCGGCGTTCGCGTACGACACCTTGGGGTGGGGGGTGAAGCCGGCCGAGTACGCCATGGGCACCTCGGCACGGCGCAGCGCACGCTCGAAGGCGCGCTGGAAGTCACGGTGGCTGGTGAACCGGAGGCGGCCGCGCTTGGTGTAGCGCAGTCGGATGCGCTGCACCGCAGGTGCGGGCGGCGGGCCTTCGGGCTGTCGCTTGCCCAGTGGTTCTTCTCCTCGGTGCGGGGCGGGCGCGGGAACGCGCCGCCCTCGAAATGCGGTGTGTCCCGGGGGTCCCGCCCGGCTCACCCCCGCTTGTGCGGGGAGATCTCGGGTGCGGGCGCCGCGCCGGGGACGTTCGTTGTACTACCCAGAGTACGCGCCCGGGCCACCTCCGGTTCCCCGACCAGGGCCCGCCAGGCATCCCGACGGGCCTGCCGGACCGTGTCCCGGGCGGCAGCCAGGGCGGCCCGGGCGGACGTACGAGCCTCGGCGACGGCCCGGCGCGCCGGACCCCACACGGCATCCCGCACCCAGTGCCCGACGGGGGTGCACACCTCGCGGTACGCCCAGGCCAGCGGCCGCCGCACCAGATTCCGCCCGAGCCAGGCCAGCGGCCGGGCGACCAGGTTGCGCGCCGCCCACGCCACCGGCCGCACGACCAGGTTCCGCGCCGCCCACACCAGCCCCCGGACGGCCCACGTGACCGGCCGCACGACCAGGTTGCGGGCCAGCCACGCGAGGCCGCGGCCGACCGCCCGGGAGACGAACCCGGCGGCACGCCAGCAGATCGCGAGGGCGTCGCGGATCTCCCGGCCGAGGGGGACGAGAACGCGCTGCCAGAGCCGGCGGACGGGGAGGACGATGCCGTACGTGACGAACGGGACGAGCAGATGGCGCCAGGGCCAGCGGAAGAGGAGGGTGCCGAGCCCGACGCCGACGAGCACGAGACCACGGGCGAGCCGGGTGAACGCCCACACGACCCCGTGGCCGAGCCGGGTGAAGACCCACGCGAGGCCGCGCCAGAGGTGCCCGGCCGCCCACGCGATCCCCCGGCCGATCCCCGTGAACGCCCAGGCCAGGGCCCAGGCCGAACGGGTGAACAGCCAGCCGGTTCCGCGCGCGGCCGGGGCCAGGATCCACCGGTACAGCCAGGTGACCGGGGCGACCGCTCCGTACCGCCAGAGCGCACCGCCGGCCGGGGCGAGCAGCTGCCGCCAGAGCCATCGGGCCGGCGCGGCGACCCCGTAACGGGCGACGGGCACGATCACGTACCGCCAGAGCATGACGAAGGGCCGGGCCAGCGCCCTGCCCAGCCACCGGCCGACCACAACGAGCCCCCGCCCGATGCCGCCGAACGCCCAGACCAGCCCGCGACCGACGCCGGTGAACGCCCAGACCAGCCCGCGACCGACGCCGGTGAACGCCCAGGCCAACCCCCGCCCAACGCCGCCGAACACCCAGGCGAGGCCCCGCCACGCCCCGCCGAAGACCCACGTGGCGCCGCGCCAGATCGCAACCGCAGCGCGCGTGACGCCCCGGCCCACCTGGCCGAACGCCCAGGTCAGGGCGCGCGCCACCGGCCGGAACGCCCACGCCAAGGCCCGGTTCGTCCCCTCCACCAGCCGTTCCAGCCCGTCCCCGATCGCGCCGGCCAGCCACGCCAGGCCCCGGCCCGTCGGGCGGAGGACGGTGCGTTCGAGGAGGTGGCCGGCGGCCTTGAGGGCGTCCCAGGTCATGCGGACCGGGAGGACGAGGAGCAGCACGACGATGCGGACCGGGATGCGGATCAGCGCATGCGGGGCGGGCACCGGGGGCGGGGCCGGGGTTTGCGTGCTCATGCCCGACAGGACGCAGACGGCCCGGCGGAGGGTTCACCCTCCGCCGGGCCGTCACGGCAGCGTTACACGCCTACTTGTTCACGACCGTCAGCGGCAGCAGCTGCTTGCCCGTCGGGCCGATCTGGATGTGCGTGTCCATCTGAGGGCACACGCCGCAGTCGAAGCACGGCGTCCAGCGGCAGTCCTCGACCTCGGTCTCGTCGAGCGCGTCCTGCCAGTCCTCCCAGAGCCAGTCCTTGTCGAGGCCGGAGTCCAGGTGGTCCCAGGGCAGGACCTCCTCGTAGGTGCGCTCGCGGGTGGTGTACCAGGCGACGTCGACGCCGAAGTCGGGCAGCGTCTTCTCGGCGCACTGCATCCAGCGGTCGTAGGAGAAGTACTCGCGCCAGCCGTCGAAGCGGCCGCCGTCCTCGTACACCGCGCGGATGACGGCGCCGATGCGGCGGTCGCCGCGGGAGAGGAGGCCCTCGACGATGCCGGGCTTGCCGTCGTGGTAGCGGAAGCCGATCGAGCGGCCGTACTTCTTGTCGCCGCGGATCTTGTCCCGGAGCTTGGCCAGGCGCTCGTCCGTCTCCTCGGCGGAGAGCTGCGGGGCCCACTGGAACGGGGTGTGGGGCTTGGGCACGAAGCCGCCGATGGAGACCGTGCAGCGGATGTCGTTCTGGCCGGAGACCTTGCGGCCCTCGGCGATCACGTTCATCGCCATGTCGGCGATCTGCAGGACGTCCTCGTCCGTCTCCGTCGGCAGGCCGCACATGAAGTACAGCTTCACCTGGCGCCAGCCGTTGCCGTACGCGGTGGAGACGGTCCGGATCAGGTCCTCCTCCGAGACCATCTTGTTGATGACCTTGCGCATGCGCTCGGAGCCGCCCTCGGGGGCGAAGGTGAGACCGGAACGGCGCCCGTTGCGGGTCAGCTCGTTGGCGAGGTCGACGTTGAACGCGTCCACGCGGGTCGAGGGCAGGGAGAGGCCGACCTTGTCGTCCTCGTAGCGGTCGGCGAGACCCTTGGCGATCTCGCCGATCTCCGTGTGGTCGGCGGAGGAGAGCGAGAGGAGGCCGACCTCCTCGAAGCCCGTGGCCTTCAGGCCGCGGTCCACCATCTCGCCGATGCCGGTGATGCTTCGCTCCCGCACGGGGCGCGTGATCATGCCGGCCTGGCAGAAGCGGCAGCCGCGGGTGCAGCCGCGGAAGATCTCGACGGACATGCGCTCGTGGACGGTCTCCGCGAGCGGGACGAGCGGCTGCTTGGGGTACGGCCACTCGTCGAGGTCCATGACGGTGTGCTTGGAGACGCGCCACGGCACACCGGACTTGTTGGGCACGACACGGCTGATGCGGCCGTCCGGCAGGTACTCGACGTCGTAGAACGCCGGGACGTAGACGGAGCCGGTCTTGGCGAGGCGGAAGAGGACCTCCTCGCGGCCGCCGGGCCGGCCCTCGGCCTTCCACTGGCGGATGATCTCGGTCATGTCCAGCACGGCCTGCTCGCCGTCGCCGATGATCGCCGCGTCGATGAAGTCCGCGATCGGCTCGGGGTTGAAGGCGGCGTGGCCGCCGGCGAGCACGATCGGGTGGTCGACGGTGCGGTCCTTCGACTCCAGCGGGATGCCGGCCAGGTCGAGGGCGGTGAGCATGTTGGTGTAGCCGAGCTCGGTGGAGAAGCTCAGGCCGAAGACGTCGAACGCGCCGACCGGGCGGTGGCTGTCCACGGTGAACTGCGGCACGTTGTGCTCGCGCATCAGTTCCTCGAGGTCCGGCCACACGCTGTACGTGCGCTCGGCCAGGACGCCCTCGCGCTCGTTCAGTACCTCGTAGAGGATCATGACGCCCTGGTTGGGCAGGCCGACCTCGTACGCGTCCGGGTACATCAGCGCCCAGCGGACGTCGGCGGACTCCCACGGCTTGACCGTGGAGTTCAGCTCTCCACCGACGTACTGAATCGGCTTCTGCACGTGCGGGAGCAGAGCTTCGAGCTGCGGGAAGACAGACTCGGCAGCAGACATCTCGAACCTTCGTGAGCTGGCAGGGGGGCGACTCTCAAGCGTACCCCGGTGCTCAGTGGCTCAGCGCCGCCCGGAGTTCCGGGGCCGCGGCCCGCTTCCAGAGCGCGGGGAGCTCACGCTCGTCGGCCTGGGCGGAGGCCTCCTCGCGTCCGTACAGAAGTCCCCAGGTGAAGGTGGTCTCGCCGGCGGCGTGGGCCTGGACGGCGATCTCGCGCAGCGCGACGCGGGCGACGACGCTGTCCTGGTGTTCGCCGAGCAGCGACTGGACCGCCTTCACGCGCTTGGCCAGCCGCTTCGCGGGTTTGCCGAGGGTGGGGCGGGCGGCGTCGGCGGCGTAGCGGGTGCGCTTGGCGGCCTTGCGGGCGGCGTGCAGGGCGAGGTCGCGCTCGTGGCCGGGGTCGAGCGCGAGGGCGCCTGCACGTCGGCGCTCGTCGTCATGTTCTGCGAGCCGTCGCCGCAGGCGGCCGTGGTCGAGAGCAGCGCGCCGGACAGGAGGACGGCGACGA
>NZ_JBSGIW010000174.1:0-5579 GCF_053605265.1 Streptomyces sp. NPDC003943
AGCATGCGGGCGAGGTCGACGGGCCGGGCGCCGCGTCGACGTCATTGATGACCGCTTTCGTGTGCGAGGCGTACGACGGGGGGGTGATCACGCGCACGGGACGGGACTGCGAGGTCTTCGCACCGCTTGCCGCGGGAAGGTATCGGCGGCCCTCCTGATCGAGTACCGGCTGCTGCCGGACGTAGGTCTCGTTGACGATGAGGATCTCGCCCGCCGGCAGATTCGCGTCCGGTGCCGTCATCTGGAGGTCTCCGCGGCCGGCTACGACGATCTCACCACCGCGTGGCACGACCAGGCCGGAAGCCTGAGCGCGGGGCGGAGCCGTCGCACTCCCGCCTGGCACCCCTCGGGTACGGACCAAGAGCCTGCTGCAACGGCCCGGTGTACGTCTTTGGCAGCCAGGCCCTGCGGGCTCACAGATCGTGCCGACGGACGGCGACCGCAGCGACGACTGCTGCGGCGAGGGGCCAGGCCGCGTACACGATCCACGATCCGCTGATGGTCGCCGGGTAGGGGGCCGATCCGAAGGGGTCGCCCATCTGCACCAGTCGTTCCCACGCACTGCGGGGCAGGGCGTGAAGGATGGCGGATGACCAGCGGTGGCGGTCGTTGAGGAGGAACGGCAGCAGCAGAAGGATTCCGGTGAACGTCACGAGGGTGGCTGCGGTGTGCCGGATGAGGGCGCCGAGTCCCATCCCGACGAGCGCGCACACCGGAGCGAGCAGGGCGGACGCCGCGACGGCGCGGAGCGCTCCGGGGTAGCCGAGGGACAGGCCGATGCCCCGACCGGACAGGATGGCCTGTGTCACGCCGAACGAGGTTCCCGCGACGACCGTGCCGTATACGAGCATGACTGCCGTCACGACGGCCGTCTTGGCCGCTACGACCGATCGGCGGGCCGGTACTGCCGCGAAAGTCGTGCGGATCTGTCCGGTGCTGTACTCGCCGACGACCGTGAGGGCGCCGATGCTGCCGGTGGCGAGTATCAGGACCATGCAGGCGCCGATGGTGAAGGCGTCCCGCATGGCCCAGATCGGAACGAAGAGGGCCCGGATCCCTTCGTTGTAGGTCGGCCAGTTGTTGTAGTCCGCGACGGCCGCGCTGATGTTGATGGCGATGATGACCAGCGCGCTGATCCCGAACGCCCAGGAAATAGACCGCAGCGACCAGAGCTTGATCCACTCGGCGGCAAGGAGGTCCCGGAAGCGGGCGCCGGGCTCGGCGGCGCGCACGGCGGTCGAGGCCCCCGTCTGCTGTGTGGTGGTCGAGGTCATCGGGATTCTCCTGCGAGGTATTCGACGCTGTCGGCGGTGAGTTCCATGAACGCCTCCTCCAGCGAGGAGGTGCGGGTGGCCAGCTCAAGAAGCACGATGCGGTGGTGGGAGGCGAGTTCCCCGATGCGGGCCGCGCTCAGGCCGGTCACGGTGAGCCACTCCTCTGCGCCCCCGCCATCGGGCTGTACCGAAGCGCCCTCGGCTTCGAGCACAGCTGTCAGCGCGGCGGGGTCGGGTGTCCGCACGGTCACGCTCTGGCGGGTTCCGCGGGCCGCGAACTCCGTCACGCTCTCGTCGGCGATCAGCTCGCCCCGGCCGATGACGATCAGGTGCTCGGCGGTGTTCTGCATCTCGCTCATCAGGTGGCTGGAGACGAACACGGTGCGCCCCTCGGCGGCCAGCCGCCTGAACAGGCCGCGTACCCACCGCACGCCCTCCGGGTCCAGGCCGTTGACCGGCTCGTCGAACAGCAGCACCGGAGGGTCGCCGAGCAGAGCCGTGGCGATGCCGAGCCGCTGCTTCATGCCCAGGGAGAACCCGCCGATGCGGCGCCGGGCCGCAGGAGCCAGTCCTACCTCCTCAAGGACCTCGTCCACCCGGCGCCGCGGGATACCGTTGCTGCGGGCCAGGGCGGACAGGTAGGCCACTGCGCTGCGACCGCCGTGGACGTCATGGGCGTCGAGCAGGGCACCGGCGTGGCGCAGGCCGCGCGGGTGGTCCCGGAACAGGTGACCGTCGATAGTGGCGGTGCCGCTGGTGGGTTCGGTCAGGCCGAGGAGCATGCGCAGCGTGGTGCTCTTGCCGGCACCGTTGGGACCGAGGAACCCGGTGACGTGCCCGGGGCGCACGGTGAAAGTCAGGCCGTTGACGGCAGTGGCCTTGCCGTATCGCTTGGTCAGTTCGTTGACTTCGATCACCCGGCCAACGGTGCCGGAGAGAGCGTCCGTCCGGCATCGGCCCGTCGGCTGCACTCGCGGGAGGGCTGGTATCCCGTGGGCGTACGCCCACGGGCCAATGTTTCGCCACTGGTCAGGCGATTACGATCGCCCCATGTCCGCCAAGCCGCGTCCCCTGCTGTCCTGGCACCTGCGGCCGGCCGCGCGGGCGGCTCTGGCCTGGTGCGGGGCGATCGCCTACCCGTTCGCGCTGTTCTTCGCGACACGCGGCACAATTTTCGACTCCCCCGGCTTGCCCTTCGTCTCGGGGGCCGCGGTCACGGTCCTGCCTCTCGGACTGCTGCGCCGCCGCCCACTGCCGGCCCTGGCCCTGATGCTCCTGGGTACGTACGTCACGGCGACGACAACCCCCTTCTGGCAAGTCGTGTATCTGCTGGTTCTGGCAAACGATCTCGCCATCGGATACATCGTGGCCACCCGGCCTCGCCGCATCGCGGTCACCGCTGCCCTCACGACGCTCGGCGTGCAGGTCGGCTTTGCCGCACGCCTCGGGACCGGGGCGGACGGCTTCGCCCGCACGGTCCTGGTTCTCGTCCTGGCGCTCGCCGCCGCCTGGATGACCGGCCATTCGGTTCGCGAACGCCGAGAACACGCCGCGGCACTGCGCTCGCAGACCGCCGCCCAGGCCGTCGCCACCGAACGGCTCCGGATCGCCCGTGAGCTGCACGACATGATCGCGCACAGCATCGGCGTCATCGCCATCCAGGCAGGCGTGGGCCGCCGGGTCATCGACACACAGCCGGACGAGGCCCGCAACGCGCTGACCACCATCGAAGAGACCAGCAGGGAAACCCTCGCCGGGCTGCGGCGCACCCTGGGCGCACTGCGCCGCACCGAACCGGGCCCCGGGGCGGAGGCCGCGCCGCGCGAGCCTGCCCCGGGGCTGGCCGACCTCGACCGGCTGACCGCGTCAACGAAGGACGCGGGCGTCCATGTCGACGTGCGATGGCTCGGAGAGCGACGGCCCCTACCCCCCGATATCGACCTGGCCGCCTTCCGGATCGTCCAGGAAGCCCTCACCAACGTCGTACGCCACGCGGACATCCCCTACTGCCGCGTCACCATCGGCTACCAAGGCGGTGAACTGACCATCGAGGTCGCCGACGACGGCCGCGGCGGCTCCACCTCCGGCACCGGATACGGCATCACCGGAATGCGGGAACGCGTCACCCTGCTACGCGGCCAGTTCACCGCGGGGCCTCGCCCCGAGGGCGGCTTTCGCGTGGCAGCCAGGCTCCCCCTCTCCGAAGGAGTGCACATCTCATGACGGTCCGCGTCGTGCTCGCCGATGACCAGCCACTGGTCCGCAGCGGTCTGCGCGTTCTGATGACCGACGCCCCCGACATCGATGTCGTGGGAGAGGCTGGAACCGGCGCCGAAGCGGTACAGCTGGTCCGGAACACGGAGCCCGACGTTGCGGTGATGGACATCCGCATGCCAGGCATGGACGGCATCGAAGCCACCGGGCGGATCACAGCAGCGGCTGGAGCGACGCGCGTCCTTATCCTCACCACGTTCGACGACGACGAGTACATCTACGGCGCGCTCCGAGCGGGTGCGAGCGGATTCCTCGTCAAGGACATGGCACTGGACGACATCCTCGGGGCGATCCGCGTGGTCGCCGCCGGAGACGCCCTGATCGCCCCGAGCGTCACGCGCCGCCTGATCGCAGAGTTCGCCGCCCGCCCCGAACCAGCCCCGCACCCACGACCGGTCGGGAACATCACCGAGCGGGAACGCGAGGTACTGACCCTCGTCGGACGCGGCATGTCCAACAGCGAGATCGCCGCCCAGCTCTACATCAGCGTGGCCACCGCAAAGGCACACGTAGCGCGGCTACTCACCAAACTCGAAGCTCGCGACCGAGTCCAGCTTGTCATCACCGCCTACGAGATCGGCCTGGTAACGCCACCTCGCTGAACACCAAGCACCTCAGTTGCCGAAGCTCGCCGGCCGAAGCCACGTCCTCTCATGAACGGTCCTTTGCGCGAGCAAGATCAGAAACGGGCCGCCAGACCTCCACCGACCCCGGATTCGTTCTCAGAACCCGTCCTCACTCAAAAGCGGGACGGACCCCCTTCTGACACTTGCATTGTGCGAAAACAGGGGGCCATGACAGACCCTCAACAGCCTTCCCCGACCGACCGGTCGGACGCGGACGACGTCGAACAGCACGCCTGTCCGAAGTGTGACGCGCAGCCCGGCTCGCCGTGCCGCTCCCGCGGCGGCGCCGTCGCCTCCGCCGACCACACCCGCCGCTTCACGATGGTGCCCCGGCTGAAGAAGGCGTTGCGGTTCCGCCCCCCGCCGACCGCGGACCGGGCCGACCTTGGCGGCCGGGAACCCCGCCGCCGGCGCCGATCGACCCGGACCCGCCGAGCGCGGACATCCGCATCGGGTACGCACGGTGCTCGACGCTCGGGCAGGAACTCGACTCCCAGCTCGACGCGCTCAGCAAGCACGGCGTCCCGAGGGACAAGAACTTCAGCGAGAAGATCAGCACCCGGGTGCGGGTCCGCCCCAAGTTCGAGGAGGCGTTGAGGACGGCGCGAGAGGTCAAGGCGCACGCTCCGCACTGCCGGGTCATCGTCACCGTCTACGAGATGAAGTCCGCCCAGTCGATGATGTGCGCGCCGATGGCGGCGGCAGCCGTCAGCACGTCCTCCCGCTGCCGCTCGGGCGAGGTCGTGGCGGCCTTGCCCCGCGACAGCCGGCGCACTCCGAGCAGGCGCTTTCCGCAGCAGTCGTACGGCCGCTCGATCTCGTCCATGGCGGTACCGCGCATCTTTCTCCCGTTTCGCCGGAGCGTAAGGAGAAATGGCGGCCACACCCAGGACGACCTCGATCGACTCGATCAGCCCAGGAAGCTCAACCGCACCTGCCGCTGCGGGTTGTCCTTGTTCGTGTCCGCCGCCCTCCGCTAGGACAACCCCGAGCCTACGTTGACCCGACCCGGCGTCGCAGCCTCCACGGCGTCGAACGGCGGGCGGAGAGGCAGGGGTGAAGCACAGCGGGGTGGCGGCGTGCCCGCAGCCGAGACCGCTCAGCCGGTCGTTCAGTCCTGGCCAAGCAGCTTGCCTGCCACAGCATTACGGGCCATTCCCATCTCCCTCGATGCTGCTCAGGGAACAGCCCCTGATTCACCTGCTCACCAGGCCGAGCAGTCTCCAGAAACTGACACCCGCGAATCGGGGGTCCGGTCAACCGCGGGCCGCCTGCGGCTGTCGATCTCTTGGGGCGCAGCGCAAACGTCGACCCGGGGGGCCGGCGGGGGGGGGCGCCCGGGGGGCGGGGGGGGGTGTGGGGGTGGTGGCCGGCGGTCCCCCCCCCCCATGTTATTTGGAGCATA
>NZ_JBSGIW010000175.1:0-5566 GCF_053605265.1 Streptomyces sp. NPDC003943
CTACCCCGTCTACAGCGTCCACCAGCACGCCATGGCGCCCACCGCGCTGCTCGACCTCGCCGAGGCCGGCGGCACCGACTTCGCCGAGCCCGTCCTGGTGACGCCTACGCGCCGAGCAGCTTGCGCACCCGGTCCGCGCCCACCGCGAGCAGCAGCGTGGGCAGGCGGGGACCCGTCTCGCGGCTGACGAGGAGCTTGTAGAGCAGGGCGAAGAAGGAGCGCTGGGCCAGCTTCAGCTCGGGGGTGGGCTTGGCCTCGGGGCTGAGGCCGGCCATGACCTTCGGGACGCCGTAGACCAGGGTGGTCAGGCCGTCGAGGGACCAGTGGGTGTCCAGGCCCTCCAGGAGCAGGCGGAGCGACTCGCGGCCCTCGTCGTCGAGGGTGGCGAGGAGCTCGGTGTCGGGCTCGTCGCGGACGATGGTGCGCTGGTCGGCCGGGACCTGGGTGGTGATCCAGTTCTCGGCGCGGTCGAGGCGCGGGCGGACCTCGTCGAGCGTGGTGACCGGGTTCTCCGGGTCGAGCTCGCCGAGGATGCGCAGGGTCTGCTCGTCGTGGCCGGCGGTGATGTCCATGACCGAGGCGAGCGTGCGGTACGGCAGCGGGCGCGGCGTGCGGGGCAGCTCGCCGGCGGCGGTGCGGGCGGCGCGCGCGTACGCGGCGGCGTCGGCGGGGAGGACGGTGCCGTCGGCGACCTTGGCCTCCAGCTTGTCCCACTCGTCGTAGAGCCGCTGGATCTCCTGGTCGAAGGCGATCTTGAAGGACTGGTTGGGCTTCCGGCGGGCGTACAGCCAGCGCAGGATCTGCGGCTCCATGATCTTCAGGGCGTCCGACGCGGTGGGGACGCCGCCGCGCGAGGAGGACATCTTGGCCATGCCGCTGATGCCGACGAAGGCGTACATGGGGCCGATGGGCTGGACGCCGTCGAAGATGCCGACGATCTGGCCGCCGACCTGGAAGGAGGAGCCGGGCGAGGAGTGGTCGACGCCGGACGGCTCGAAGATGACGCCTTCGTAGGCCCAGCGCATGGGCCAGTCGACCTTCCAGACCAGCTTGCCGCGGTTGAACTCGCTCAGCTTGACGGTCTCGGAGAAGCCGCAGTTGGAGCAGGTGTAGGCGAGCTCGGTGGTGTCGTCGTCGTACGAGGTGACGATGGTGAGGTCCTTCTCGCACTGCCCGCAGTAGGGCTTGTACGGGAAGTAGCCGGCGCCGCCGCCGGAGCCGTCGTCCTCGCCGGCGGCGCCGGAGCCCTCGGCGGCCTCCAGCTCGGCCTCGTCGACGGGCTTCTGCGACTGCTTCTTCGGCGCCTTCTTCGTCCGGTACTGGTCGAGGATGGCGTCGATGTCGCCGCGGTGGCGCATGGCGTGCAGGATCTGCTCGCGGTAGACGCCGGAGGTGTACTGCTCGGTCTGGCTGATCGGGTCGTACTCGACGCCGAGCTCGGCGAGCGCCTCGACCATGGCGGCCTTGAAGTGCTCGGCCCAGTTCGGGTACGAGGAGCCGGCCGGGGCCGGCACGGAGGTCAGCGGCTTGCCGATGTGCTCGGCCCAGGACTCGTCGATGCCCGCGATGCCGTTCGGCACCTTGCGGTAGCGGTCGTAGTCGTCCCAGGAGATCAGGTGCCGGACCTCGTACCCGCGGCGGCGGATCTCGTCGGCGACCAGGTGCGGGGTCATGACCTCGCGCAGGTTGCCGAGGTGGATCGGGCCGGACGGGGAGAGTCCGGAGGCGACGACGACCGGTTTGCCAGGCGCACGTCGCTCCGACTCGGCGATGACCTCGTCCGCGAAACGGGAGACCCAGTCGGTCTCGGTGCTGCTCTGAGCCACGGTCGGTTCGTCCTTCTTCCTTGGTTCCCTCGAAGCCTTACAGCTCTGGGCCTTACAGCTCCATCTCAGTCATTGTCCCAGACGGAACGACGGTCTCCGCGGTTGTCCACAGGGTGGAAGTTGTCCACAGCCGGAGAAAACTCGTTGCCCGCCCATGGGACACTTGACAGGCGAAACAGCCCGTAAGAATTCCTCACAGGAACGGAAGCTCATGGCCTCGGTCCCTTCCCTCGCTTCGACCGTGCAGCAGCGCCTCGCGGAAGGCCTCTCGGCAGCCCTGCCGGAGGCCGGGTCCGCCGACCCGCTGCTGCGACGAAGCGACCGGGCCGACTTCCAGGCCAACGGCATCCTGGCGCTCGCCAAGCAGCTCAAGGGCAACCCGCGTGAGCTGGCGACGAAGGTCGTCGAGTCGATTCCGGCGAACGACGTGCTGAAGGAGATCGAGGTCTCGGGCCCCGGCTTCCTCAACATCACGGTGTCCGACCGGGCGATCGTCGACACGCTGGCCGCCCGGGCCGCCGACGAGCGGCTCGGCGTGCCGTTCAACCCGTCGGCCGGCACGACGGTGATCGACTACGCGCAGCCGAACGTGGCGAAGGAGATGCACGTCGGCCACCTGCGGTCCGCCGTGATCGGCGCCGCGATGGTCGAGATCCTGGAGTTCACGGGCGAGCAGGTGGTCCGGCGCCACCACATCGGCGACTGGGGCACCCAGTTCGGCATGCTCATCCAGTACCTGATCGAGCACCCGCACGAGCTGGACCACAAGGCCGAGGGCGCGGACCAGGAGGTCTCCGGCGAGGAGGCCATGTCCAACCTGAACCGGCTCTACAAGGCGTCCCGCGCGCTCTTCGACTCCGACGAGGAGTTCAAGACCCGGGCCAGGGCGCGGGTCGTGCAGCTGCAGGCGGGCGACGAGGAGACGCTGACGCTGTGGCAGCGGTTCGTCGACGAGTCGAAGATCTACTTCTACTCGGTCTTCGAGAAGCTCGACATGGACATCCGCGACCCCGACATCGTCGGCGAGTCCGGCTACAACGACATGCTGCAGGAGACCTGCCGCCTGCTCGAGGAGTCGGGCGTCGCGGTCCGCTCCGAGGGCGCGCTGTGCGTGTTCTTCGACGACGTGAAGGGCCCGGACGGCAACCCGACCCCGCTGATCGTGCAGAAGTCCGACGGCGGTTTCGGTTACGCGGCGACGGACCTGTCGGCGATCCGCGACCGGGTGCAGAACCTGAAGGCGTCGTCGCTGCTGTACGTGGTGGACGCCCGCCAGTCGCTGCACTTCAAGATGGTCTTCGAGACGGCCCGCCGGGCCGGCTGGCTGAACGACGAGGTGAAGGCCGTCCAGCTGGCCTTCGGCACGGTCCTCGGCAAGGACGGCAAGCCGTTCAAGACCCGTGAGGGCGAGACGGTGCGGCTGGTGGACCTGCTGGACGAGGCGATCGAGCGGGCGTCCGCGGTCGTCCGCGAGAAGGCCCAGGACCTGTCGGAGGAGGAGATCGCCGAGCGGGGTGCCCAGGTGGGCATCGGCGCGGTGAAGTACGCGGACCTGTCGACGTCGGCGGCGCGGGACTACAAGTTCGACCTGGACCAGATGGTCTCGCTCAACGGCGACACGTCGGTGTACCTGCAGTACGCGTACGCGCGTATCCAGTCGATCCTGCGGAAGGCCGGCGACGCCCGGCCGGCGGCCCACCCGGAGCTGGAGCTCGCGGCCTCGGAGCGGGCGCTCGGCCTGCACCTGGACTCGTTCGGCGAGCTCGTGCAGGAGACCGCCGCGGAGTACGCGCCGCACAAGCTGGCCGCGTACCTCTACCAGCTGGCGTCGCTGTACACGACGTTCTACTCGGAGTGCCCGGTCCTGAAGGCGGACACCCCGGAGCAGGTCGAGAACCGCCTCTTCCTGTGCGACCTGACGGCGCGGACGCTGCACCAGGGCATGGCGCTGCTCGGCATCCGGACGCCCGAGCGCCTCTGACGGAAGTACGGCGAAGGCCCGGGCGGGAGTCCCCGCCCGGGCCTTCGTATGTGTTCAGCGGTTGATCGGGTGCGAGGTCCGCCCGGAGACCTGGTCGATCTCGACGTGGGCCTTCTGCAGCAGCTGCGAGGCGATGTCCATCAGCGCACGCGCGCCGGCGATCTCCTCGCCGACCCGCAACTGCTCCGGGTCCGAGGGGTGGCGATTGGCATTGCCGTGGCCGCGGATCTCGGTGCCGTCACTGAGCCGCACCATGGCCGCCGCCCGCGTCCGGTCGCCCTCCTCCTCGAACTCGGTCTCGATGTGCCAGCCGACCAGGGTGTGGGACTGCATCATGAGGACCACCTCCAGAGAGGTACCTGTCGGGTACCTCTCCAGGGTGCATCCGGAGACCGGAGATTCGCGCGCTCAGAGACCGGGCTCAGAGACCGGGCTCAGAGGCCCCGGGCGAGCTTCTGGGCGGCCTCGGTCGCCCAGTAGGTGAGGATCATCTGGGCGCCGGCGCGGCGGATGCCGGTCAGGGTCTCGAAGATCGCCTTGTCCCGCTCGATCCAGCCCTTCTCGGCGGCGGCCTCGACCATCGCGTACTCGCCGCTGATCTGGTACGCGGCGACCGGCACGTCCACCGACTCGGCGACCTTGGCCAGGATGTCCAGGTACGGGCCGGCCGGCTTCACCATGACCATGTCGGCGCCCTCCTCGAGGTCGAGGGCGAGCTCCCGCATGGACTCGCGCACGTTGGCGGGGTCCTGCTGGTACGTCTTGCGGTCGCCGGTCAGCGAGGAGCCGACGGCCTCGCGGAAGGGGCCGTAGAAGGCGGAGGAGTACTTCGCGGTGTACGCGAGGATCGACACGTCCTCCTTGCCGATGGTGTCCAGGGCGTCGCGGATCACGCCGACCTGGCCGTCCATCATCCCGGAGGGGCCGACGACGTGGACGCCGGCGTCCGCCTGGACCTGGGCCATCTCGGCGTAGCGCTCCAGGGTGGCGTCGTTGTCGACGCGCCCGTCGGCGTCGAGGACACCGCAGTGGCCGTGGTCGGTGTACTCGTCCAGGCACAGGTCCGACATGATCACCAGGTCGTCGCCGACCTCGGCCCGCACGTCCCGGATCGCCACCTGCAGGATCCCGTCCGGGTCCGTCCCCGCCGTACCGGCCGCGTCCTTCTTCGCGTCCTCCGGCACGCCGAACAGCATGATCCCGGAGACGCCCGCCTCGACCGCCTCCACGGCGGCCTTCCGCAGGGTGTCCCGCGAGTGCTGCACGACGCCCGGCATCGCCGAGATCGGCACGGGCTCGGTCACGCCCTCCCGCACGAACGCGGGCAGGATCAGATCGGCCGGATGCAGCCGCGTCTCGGCCACCATCCGCCGCATGGCGGGCGTCGTACGCAGCCGCCGCGGCCGCGCTCCGGGGAAGGATCCGTACGAGTTCATGCCTTTGAGGCTACGCCGGTGGGCAGGGTGCATTTACCGACACGATGTTGCCGCCCAAGCCCGCGTTGGGCGCCGCGCGGGGTAGATCCTGCCCCCCCCGTGTGGGCAATCGTCCCTCCCCCAGACTTCGTCCGGGGGGACCCCCAGGCGGGACCATTGCCCACAACGGGGTGTGGCGACGAACGGCGGACCCAGCCGGCGCAGCCCAAGCGGGCGCCGTGCCGGCGGGCGCGGCTCACATGAGCCGGCTGCCGAGGCCGACCGGCGAGCCGCCGTGGTCCTCGCAGTAGCAGTCGTCGACCGCGTTCTCCGCGACCATCAGC
>NZ_JBSGIW010000176.1:0-5432 GCF_053605265.1 Streptomyces sp. NPDC003943
CTTCCCACGTCGCGCCGCGTACGCCCTCGTCAGGCCACGAAGGAGCGGGGGCTCTCCACACCCGCCCCCGCGCCCGACTCGACCAGGCGGGCCGCGGCGGCGAGGCGGGCGGCCGCCTCCTCGGCGACCGGGCCGCTGACCGTGAACGGCAGCCGGACATAGCCCTCGAAGGCACCGTCGACGCCGAACCGCGGGCCCGAGGGGACCCGGACACCGACCCGTTCGCCGACCTCGGCGAGCCGCGAGCCGGACAGGCCGCCGGTGCGCACCCAGAGGGTGAGGCCGCCGCGCGGCACCTCGAACTCCCAGTCGGGCAACTCCTTGCGGACGGCGGCCACCAGGGCGTCACGGTTCTCGCGGGCCTGGTTGCGGCGCAGGGACACGGCCTGCTCCCACCCGCCGGTGTGCATCAGCCAGTTGACGCCGAGCTGCTCAAGGACAGGGGTGCCGAGGTCCGCGTAGGCGCGAGCGGCGACGAGCGAGCGGATCACGTCGGGCGCGGCCCGCACCCAGCCGATCCGCATCCCGGCCCAGAACGCCTTGCTCGCCGAGCCGACGGTGAGCACGGTCGCGCCGGCCGGGTCGAAGGCGCAGACGCGGCGGGGCATCTCCAGGTCGTCGTCGAGAAACAGCTCGGTCATGGTCTCGTCGACCACGAGCACCGTGCCGGCCGAGCGCGCGGCCTCCACCAGCTGGCGCCGCTGGTCCTCGTCGGCGAGAGCGCCGGTCGGGTTGTGGAAGTCGGCGACGACGTAGGCGAGGCGGGGCGCCGCGTCCCGCAGCACCTGCCGCCAGCGGGCCAGGTCCCAGCCGCGCAACCCCTCGGCCATGGCGACGGGCACGAGCCGGGCGCCGGTCTCGCGCATCAGCTGGAGGATGTTCGCGTACGAGGGGGACTCCACGGCGATCCGCTCGCCGCGGCCCGCGAAGAGATGGCAGATCGCGTCGATGGCGCCCATGGCGCCGGTGGTGACCATGATCTGCTCGGGCATGGTGGGGATGCCGCGCTCGGTGTAGCGGTCGGCGAGCATCTGGCGCAGCGCGGGCAGCCCGGCCGGGTAGTCGCCGTGGGTGTGCGCGTACGGCGGCAGTTCCTCGAGGGCGCCCTGGACGGACCGGGTGAGCCACGGCTCGGGCGCGGGCAGCGCGGCGCAGCCCAGGTCGATGAGGGAGCCGAGGGACTCGGGCGGCAGCGGTTCCAGGCCGCGGGCGGGCAGCGGGTTGCCGGCCGGGACGGCGGTCCAGCTGCCGGCGCCGCGCCGGGACTCCAGGAAGCCTTCGGTGCGCAGCGCCTCGTAGGCGGCGGCTACGGTGGTTCGGCTGACGGTGAGGGCGAGCGCGAGCTCGCGCTCGGCGGGCAGCCGGGCGGCGACCGGGACGCGTCCTTCGAGGACGAGCAGCCGGATGCCGTCGGCGAGGGCGCGGTAGGCGGGCGGCTTGCGGGCGCCGGGCGTGGCGGGCCTGGTCTGCTGGGCCTGGAGTTGCCGGGCGAGCTGCGCCGCACCCACGGCCGAAGTCCACTGGGCCATGGAAATCAGTCCACCTTCCGCGAATTGGCCATGGTTGGCATGTTGCCTCCCGCCACAGAGTGGCATGCGCCAGTCCACCTGCACCACCCGGGGCCTCATCCACGCCCTGCCCGACGCCACCCAAGGGGGCATTTCCTTGTCCATCGCCTCCGGTCTCCGCGGCCGGCACCTCACCCGCCGGCTCGTCCAGCTCTACGCCGGCCTCACGCTCTACGGAGTCAGCTCGGCGCTGCTCGTCCGCGGCGGCCTGGGCCTGGAGCCCTGGGGCGTGCTCCACCAGGGCATCGCCGAGCGCGCCGGGCTCAGCATCGGCGTCGTGTCGATCATCGTCGGTGCGATCGTGCTGCTGCTGTGGATACCCATCCGGCAGAAGCCGGGCCTCGGCACGGTCTCCAACGTCTTCGTCATCGGCCTCGCCATGGACGGCACCCTCGCGCTCGTGCCGGAGACGGACGGCCTGCCGACCGGAATCGCCCTGATGGTGGTCGGCATCCTCCTGAACGGCGTCGCGACCGGCCTCTACATCGCGGCCCGCTTCGGCCCCGGCCCGCGCGACGGTCTGATGACCGGCCTGCACCGGCTGACGGGGCGGTCGATCCGGCTGGTCCGGACCGCGATCGAGGTCGCGGTGGTCGCGACGGGCTTCCTGCTGGGCGGTTCGGTGGGGGTGGGGACGGTGCTGTACGCGCTGTCGATCGGCCCCCTGGCACAGTTCTTCCTGAAGGTGTTCGCGGTGGCGGAGCCGGATCCTGGATCCGATGTCCGGGAGCTTGGATCCACGAGCCAGGAGGCTGGATCCACGATCCCGGACGCTGGATCCACGGTCCACGACGCTGGATCCACGAGCCTGGCGGTTGGATCCACGAGCCAGGAGGCTGGATCCGCGGCCCCGGCGGCTGGATCCAATCTTCAGATTCCCGCATTCAGCCCGTCTACCGCCGAGTAACCCCGGCAGGCCATACTGCGCCCGTGACTCGCGAACGCCACCCCTACCTCGACCATCCGGCCACCCTCCCCTTCGCCCACCGCGGCGGTACGGCGGACGGCCTGGAGAACACGGCGGCCGCCTTCCGGCGGGCCGCCGCTGCCGGTTACCGCTATTTCGAGACCGACGTGCACACCACCGCGGACGGCCGGCTCGTCGCGTTCCACGACTCGACGCTGGACAGGGTGACGGACGCCAAGGGGCGGATCCGGGACCTGCCGTGGTCGGAGGTCCGGCAGGCGCGGGTGGCGGGCAAGGAGCCGCTGCCGCTGTTCGCGGATCTGCTGGACGAGTTCCCGGAGGCCCGCTGGAACGTGGACCTGAAGGCCGAGTCCGCGCTGGTGCCGCTCATCGAGCTGATCCGCAGGGCGGACGCCTGGGACCGGGTCTGCGTGGGCTCCTTCACGGAGTCCCGGATCGCGCGGGCGCACAAGCTCGCCGGGCCGCGCCTCGCGACCTCGTACGGCGTCACGGGCGTGCTGGGGCTCCGGCTGCGCTCGCTCGGCATCCCGGCGGCGCTGCGCGCGGGCGCGGTCGCCGCGCAGGTGCCGGAGCGGCAGGCGGGCATCCCGGTGGTCGACCGCCGCTTCGTACGTGAGGCGCACGCGCGCGGCCTGCAGGTCCACGTCTGGACCGTGAACGAACCGCAACGTATGCACGCCCTCCTGGACCTTGGCGTGGACGGCATCATGACCGATCATCTGGAGACGCTGCGCGACGTCCTCACGGACCGGGGACTGTGGTCCTGAGCGCGCGGACCATCACGGGGACCCACGGGGACGAACGAAAGGGCGCGGCCTTGACCGACGTCGACACGACCGAGCAGCGGGACGACGGCCAGGCCGCCGATCCGGCCGCCCGGCGGCGCGAGCAGCACGGCTGGTACTTCTACGACTTCGCGTGCTCGGTCTATTCGACCAGCGTCGTCACGGTCTTCCTGGGCCCCTACCTGACCGCGATCGCCAAGGCGGCGGCCGACCGGGACGGCTTCGTCCACCCGCTGGGCATCCCGGTGCGGGCCGGTTCCCTCTTCGCGTACTCCGTCTCCTTCTCCATCGTGGTCGCCGTCCTGGCGATGCCGCTGGTCGGCGCGGCGGCGGACCGTACGGGCCGGAAGAAGCCGCTGCTCGCGGCCTCGGCGTACGTGGGCGCGGCGGCCACCACGGGGATGTTCTTCCTGGACGGCCACCGCTATCTGCTCGGGGCGTTCCTGCTGATCGTGGCGAACGCGTCGCTGTCGGTGTCGATGGTGCTCTACAACGCGTATCTGCCGCAGATCGCGGAGCCGGACGAGCGGGACACGGTCTCCTCGCGCGGCTGGGCGTTCGGCTACACCTCGGGCGCGCTCGTCCTGGTGCTCAACCTGGTCCTGTTCTCCGGCCACGACTCCTTCGGCCTGTCCGAGGGCATGGCGGTGCGTATCTGTCTGGCCTCGGCCGGGCTGTGGTGGGGCGCCTTCACGCTGGTGCCGCTGCGGCGGCTGCGCGACCGGCAGACCTCGCGCACGGGCGAGGGACACGGCGAGGGTGCGGTGGGCAGCGGCTGGAAGCAGCTGGCGGCGACGCTGCGGGACATGCGACGGCATCCGCTGACGCTGTCGTTCCTGCTGGCGTACCTGATCTACAACGACGGCATCCAGACGGTGATCTCCCAGGCGTCGGTGTACGGCTCCGAGGAGCTGGGCCTGGACCAGACGACGCTGATCACCGCCGTGCTGCTCGTGCAGATCCTCGCGGTGGCGGGCGCCCTCGGGATGGGGCGGCTGGCCCGCTCCTACGGGGCGAAGCGCACCATCCTCGGCTCGCTGGGCGTGTGGACGACGATCCTGGCGGCGGGCTACTTCCTGCCCTCTGGGGCGCCGGTGGCCTTCTTCTGCCTGGCGGCGGCGATCGGCCTGGTCCTGGGCGGCAGCCAGGCGCTCTCGCGGTCGCTTTTCTCACATCTGGTGCCGCGCGGCAAGGAGGCGGAGTACTTCTCCGCGTACGAGATGAGCGACCGGGGGCTGAGCTGGCTGGGTCCGTTGGTGTTCGGTCTCGCGTATCAGCTGACCGGGAGCTATCGGGATGCCATCATCTCCCTGGTGATCTTCTTCGCCGTCGGTTCCGTACTGCTCGCGCGGGTCCCGGTGAGGCGCGCGGTGGCCGAGGCGGGCAACCCCGTACCTGCCCGGATTTAGACGCGGAAGTGAATGGGCGGTAGTGTACGCCTTTGGCCTGCCAGGCGGACCGTTACTGCGTGCTTACTTGGTGAAGACGTTAGGTGACATCTGCTGCCAGATGTGACAAAACGGGCAATGGTGGGTACAAAAACGGGCGGCACGACGGGCGACGCATGACCGGGAACGGGAATCTTTACCGCCGACCGGACGTTGACCGGATGACGACGACAGCGACACCTGTCCTGTGGGCGACAAGCCCGGGAGGCACGATTCATGAGTGAGCGAGCTCTTCGCGGCACGCGCCTCGTGGTGACCAGCTACGAGACGGACCGCGGCATCGATCTGGCCCCGCGCCAGGCCGTGGAGTACGCATGCGAGAAGGGCCATCGTTTCGAGATGCCCTTCTCGGTCGAGGCGGAGATTCCGCCGGAGTGGGAGTGCAAGGTCTGCGGAATCCAGGCACTCCTGGTGGACGGAGACGGCCCCGAAGAGAAGAAGGCCAAGCCGGCGCGTACGCACTGGGACATGCTCATGGAGCGGCGTACCCGTGAGGAGCTGGAGGAGGTGCTGGCCGAGCGGCTGGCGGTCCTTCGGTCCGGCGCCATGAACATCGCCGTGCATCCGCGCGACAGCCGGAAGTCCGCCTGACCCCAGTCGGACGGAGGGCCGCACGGCCATAGGAGAAACGCCGCGGGGCCCAGGGCTCCTACCTCGGCGTGCACGGCCTCGCCCAGTCCAGCCAGCGCTTCGCCGGACCCCT
>NZ_JBSGIW010000177.1:0-4714 GCF_053605265.1 Streptomyces sp. NPDC003943
ACCGGCCCGCTGCCGCCCCCCCCCCCACCCGCGAGGGCCCGCCCCCGGACGTTCTGTCCGCGGCCGGGCCCTTCAGCTTCGGCGGAACATCCGCCTGAGGCCGACGACCACGACGGCCGCCACCCCCAGGACGACGAAGCCCAGTGTGGCGTTGCCCTGGCCCTGGCCGCCCCCTCCCCCGGTGGCGGCCGAGCCGGTGCCGGCGCCGGGGTGTTCCGGGGCGCCCGGTCCGGGGCTCGTGGTGTCGGGCGACGGGGTCACGCCCTGCCGGTCGACGCGGATCACCCTGCTGTTCTTCCCCTCGGAGCCGAACATGAAGGCCGAGCCGTCCGTCGTGTACGTCACGGACTCCGCCTGGCCCTGGAAGGGCGCGGCGACGGCGGTGCCGGCGTCGGCGAGGCGGCCGTTCTTCCAGGCGTACTCCTCGGCCGCGAAGTAGCCGCGCAGGACGAGCCGGTCGCCGTCCGGGGAGAAGGCGCCGTCGGTCACCCACGGCACCTCGTCGACGCGGCGGAAGACGTTCGTCCGGGAGGCGGAGAGCCGCTCCGGGCCCTCGTAGAGGCCGCCGCCCTTCTGGTTCTTGCTGGCGATGTAGACCCGGCCGGTCTTCGGATGGACCATCAGGGCCTCGGCGTTGCGGGCCCCGTCGGCGTACTTCACGTCGTACTGGGTGGCCTGGACGGTCTGGTCGCGGAGCTCCTTCGGCTCGGGGAAGCGGTAGATCCAGACGTGGTCCCAGGAGCCGTCGAGGTTGTCGCCGATGTCGCCGACGTAGATGTCGCCGTCCGGGCCGACGGAGATGCCCTCCATGTCGCGCGGGGTGCCGACGCCCTTCATGGTGAGGGTCGCGACGGTGCGTCCCGTACGGGAGTCGACGCCGTAGATCAGGGGCGCGTCCTGGTCGTTGTGCGTCCAGTAGACGCCGGGGTGCGCGTGGCTGGCGGCGAGGCCGCTGGACTCGGTGATCCGCGGGTCCTCGATGGTGAAGTCCCGGTCCGGGCCGTCTCCGTCGGCCGCCGCGGCCACCGGCGCGGCCATGACGAGGACGAGGGCGGCGGTGGCACCGAGGACGCGCAGCACGGCAGATCGCATGGCAGCAAGCCTGCCACGCGCGCGGCGGTCGGCCCCTGGTGTCCGGGATCACGTCGCCGCCGCGGTCCGGCGCCGATGATCGTCGGTGATGATGTCGACCATGCGTTTTCTGTTCGTCGGCGACAGCATGACCATCGGACGCGCCGGCGACTTCACCTGGCGCTACCGGATGTGGCGGCACCTGGCGGCCGTGCTGCCCGGCCCCGGCGGGTACGAGATCGTGGGGCCGCGCACCACGCTGTACGAGCCGGCCGAAGACGCCGCGACCTCGGACGCGTACGCCGACCCCGGCTTCCCGGCCGCCGCCCGCCGTCATCTGGCCGGCTGGGGCGAGGGCTGGCTGCACATGGCACCGCTCGTCGGGGACGCGGTGACGGCGGCCGGCGCCGACGTGCTGCTGATCTCGCTGGGCCTGATCGACCTCGGCTTCTACACCAACAGCGACCAGACCACCGAGAACGTCCGCGCCTTCCTGGCCGCCGCACGCGCCGCGAACCCGCGGGTGCGGGCGGTGCTGCTGCCCGTCATCCCGAACGTCCGCGCCGAGTACGACGCCCCCTTCGCCGCCGAGTGCGCCCGCTTCAACGAACTGCTCGCGAAGACGGTCGCCGACCTGGACACGGCCGCCTCGCCGCTGCTGCTCGCGACGGTGCCGGAGTCGTACGACATCCACGCGGACACCTACGACGGCACGCACCCGGGCCCGACGGGCGAACACAAGCTGGCGGCCGCGTTCGCGGACGCCATGCACCAGGCGTGGGGGCTCGGCGGCCCGTACCGCTACTGACCTGCGTCGGTCACCGCATCGACCTCGATCTCCACCAGCCAGTCGGGGTCGATGAAGCGGGACACCTCGACGAACGTGGTCACCGGGCGGATGCCGGCGAAGCGCTCGCCGTGGGCCTTGGCCGCCTCCTTCCAGGTGGTGATGTCGGTGAGCATGATCCGGGTGCGCACGACGTCGTCGAGCGAGGCGCCGGCGGCCCTGAGCGCGGTCTCGGCGATGTCGATGCAGCGGACGGTCTGGGCGTGGACGTCGCCGACGCCGGCGGTGGTCCCGTCGTCCGCGATGGGCGCGGTGCCGGCTACGGCGACGTGCGCGCCCTTGCGGACGGCGCGGGAGAAACCGATCTCCGGCTCCAGCGGCGATCCCGAACCGATGTTCTTCCTGGTGCTGTTCATGCGCCCATGATCGCCTGCCGGGCGGTGCGGGCCACGGCGCGCGGCCCAGCGCACCGGCGACCCGCACGACGCCCGGTCACCCGGACGGTCACCAGGCGAACGCCTCCGGGGACGGGCCCGGACCGGGGAAGATCTCGTCGAGGGAGGCGAGGAGCTCCTCGCCCAGCTCGACGTCGAGCGCGCGCAGGGCGCCCTGGAGCTGCTCCGGGGTGCGCGGGCCGACGATCGGACCCGTGACGCCCGGGCGGGTGAGCAGCCAGGCGAGGGCCGTCTCGGCCGGGTCCAGGCCGTGCTTGTCGAGCAGGTCCTCGTACGCCTGGATGCGGGCGCGCTGCGCCGGGTCGGCGAGCAGGTCGGCGGCCCGGCCGGAGGCGCGACGGCCGCCCTGGACCTCCTTGCGGATGACGCCGCCGAGGACGCCGCCGTGCAGCGGGGACCAGGGGATGACCCCGAGGCCGTACTCCTGGGCGGCCGGGATCACCTCCATCTCGGCGCGCCGCTCGTAGAGGTTGTAGAGGCACTGCTCGCTGACCAGGCCGACCGCCCCGCGGCGGGCGGCGGCCTCGTTGGCCTGGGCGATCTTGTAGCCGGGGAAGTTGGACGAGCCGGCGTAGAGGATCTTGCCCTGCTGGATCAGTACGTCGATCGCCTGCCAGATCTCCTCGAAGGGGGTCAGGCGGTCGACGTGATGGAACTGGTAGACGTCGATGTAGTCCGTGCCGAGCCGCTTCAGGCTGGCGTCCACGGCCCGGCGGATGTTCACCGCGGAGAGCTTGTCGTGGTTGGGCCAGGCGGGCCCGTCGGCGCCCATGTTCCCGTACACCTTGGTGGCCAGGACCACTTTGTCGCGGTGGGCCGGGTCCTTGGCGAACCACGAGCCGATGATCTCCTCGGTGCGGCCCTTCTCCTCGCCCCAGCCGTAGACGTTGGCCGTGTCGAAGTAGTTGAGGCCCGCGTCGAGGGCGGCGTCCATGATGGCGTGACTGGTCGATTCGTCCGTCTGCGGGCCGAAGTTCATCGTGCCGAGGACGAGTCGGCTGACCTTGAGTCCCGTGCGTCCGAGCTGCGTGTACTCCATGCGCACCAAGCCAACGCCTTCGAGTGGGCTCGAAGCAAGCGTCGGTTTCAGGGCCCGGGGTTGCCCAGGGCTATTGGCCGACCACCGACGCCACCGCCACGATCGCGAACATCAGCACAAGCACACCGGCCATGATCCGGTTACGGGTTTTCGGGTCCACCTGACGAGGTTAACCCGGCGCGCCGAGCGGCCACGCGGCGACCGTCTCGTAGCGCGGCTGGGCGCCCGGTGTGCCGCCGCCCGGGAGGTTGCTGCGGATCAGGGCCAGCTCCTCGACCTGCCAGCGGGTGCCCTCGAAGTCGGCCATGGCGGCGACGAAGGGGCGCAGGTCGACATCGGTGGCGCGGCTGCGGGCGACGGTGAGGTGGGCCTGGTAGCGGCGGTGCTCGTCCATCGGGACGCCGGCGCGGCGGGCGGCGGCGTCGGCGCGTTCGGCGAGCAGGCGCATCTCGTCCAGCTCGCCCGCCGCGCCCGTCCACAGCACGGCCCGCCCGAAGTGCCCTCCGCCGTGCAGCCGCAGCGGGAACGGCGCGGTGCGGTGCGCGGCCCGGCCGAGCCGGGCCCGCAGGTCCGGCAGCAGCTCCTCGTCGACCTCGCCCATGAACGCGAGCGTGAAGTGCCAGCCGGGACGCGGGGTCCAGCGCAGGCGGTCCGCGTGGGGCAGGTGGGCGAGGCGGTCGACCTCGCGGGCGAGCTCGGCGAGCTGCGCGGGCGGCGGGACGACGGCGGCGAAAAGCCTCATGAGGCGAGTGTGGCAGGCGCCGGGGCCCGACGGGCGCCGGGCGGCACTAGCCTCTGCCGGATGGACAACGGGATCAGGATCAGGCAGGGCGGCACGGCCGACGTCCCCGCGATGCTCGCGATATTCGACAGCGCGGTGGTCTGGCTGAACGAGCGGGGCATCACCGCGCAGTGGGGCACGGAGCAGTTCAGCTCGCGGCCGAAGACGGTGGAGACGATCGAGCAGCTGGCGGCGGAGGGCGACCCCTGGATCGCCGAGCTCGACGGCGTCCCGGTCGGCACGCTCACCCTCACGCCGCACCCTGGCGGGTACGTGGCCGCGGCGGACGAGCCGGAGCGCTACGTGCGCTTCCTCGCCACCGACGGGCGCTTCCACGGGTACGGGGTGGGCGCGGCGCTGCTCGCGCACGCGGCGGAGGTGACGCGGCAGGCGGGCGTGTCGCTGCTGCGGGTGGACTGCTTCGCGGGGAGCGAGGGGCGGCTCGTGGCGTACTACGAGCGGCAGGGGTTCACCCGGACGGAGGCGTTCGTGGTGGGCGAGTGGCCGGGGCAGGTGCTGGAGCGGCGGGTGTGAGACGGGCTCCCGGCCGGGGCCCCGCGACGGACGGCGACGTCCGTCGC
>NZ_JBSGIW010000178.1:0-4404 GCF_053605265.1 Streptomyces sp. NPDC003943
GAGGCCGGGGCCCCGGACACCCCCCCGCCCCGGGCCCCCCCCCCCCAGCGCTGCACACCCCCGTCGGCCCGGCCGGCCCGCCGGGCCCGCGCCCCCCCCACCCGGCGGCCCCCGCTCCGGATCTTCCGGAGCGGGCCCCTCGGCGTTCGCGGTCAGAGTGCCGCGTCGGCCAGCAGCCGCACCTGGGCGAGGTCCGCCGTGCAGGGCAGCAGGATCAGCTCGTCGCAGCCCGCCTCGGCGTACGCCTGGACGGCGTCACGGACGCGGTGCGGATCGGTGAGGACGCCGGCGGCCGTCCGCTCGGCCTTCGGGCCGACGAACGAGTAGTAGGCGCGCAGGTAGTCACCGGCGACGCGGGCGGCGTCCGGGCCGAGGTGCGCGTAGAGGATGGCCACCATCCGCGGGCGCTCGGTGCGGCCCTCGTCGATCCAGGTCTGCCGCGCCTGGCGGACCAGTTCGGCGTACGCGGTGACGGAGTTGCCGCCCGCGATCCAGCCGGTGCCGAACCGCGCCGAGCGCAGCATCGCGCGCGGCGAGTGACCGCCGACCAGCAGCGGTACGCCCTCCGGGCGGACCGGGGCGGGGCCGATGCCGGGGACCTTGCCGCGGCCCGCCCAGATCTCCCGCAGTTCGGTGAGCGCGGCGTCCAGGCGTGCCCCGCGGTCCCGGTAGCCGGTGCCGGTGGCGGCGTAGTCGTCCTCCCGGCCGCCGGCGGCGACCCCGAGCACCAGCCGGCCGCCGGAGAGGGCGTCGATGGTGGCGGCCTGCTTGGCGAGCAGCGCGGTGTCGCCCCGGTAGGCCGCGATCAGGATGGTGGTCAGCAGTCTGATCCGCTCGGTGACGGCCGCCGCCGCCGCGAGCGAGATCAACGGCTCGAAGTTGGCGTACACCAGCCGGTCCAGAACGCCGAGGCTGGCGAAGCCGCACTCCTCCGCACGGCGGGCCCACTGCGGCAGCGTCCGGCCGTCGATGTCGGGGACGGTGGTGGGCAGACCCAGTCCGATCTCCAAGGCTCTCTCCTTCGGGTGTGCGCTCAGCGGACGGCTGCCGCTCGCGTGTCGGTGAGCCGCTCCAGCGCGGCGACCAGGTCGGCGGGGGTGGGCCGCTCCAGGTTGCGTTCGGCGAGGCGCCGGGCCGCGGCGCGCTCCCGGTCGGATTCGAGCAGGCGCCGGATCTCGCCGCGCAGCCGGCCGTGGTCGGCCTCGTCGCGGCTGAGCACCTCGCCGGTGCCGGTGGCCAGGACCCGCGCCGAGTGTCCGGCGTGGTCGGGGAGTTGGGGGACGAGCAGGAGGGGTACGCCGGCCTGGAGGCTCGTCAGTACGGTGCCGGCGCCGCCGTGCGCGACGACCAGGTCGGCGTCGGCGAGCAGCTGCCGCAGCGGGGTGTCCACGGTGACGGTGACGTCCGCGGGGAGGTCGCCGAGCAGTGGGAGCTGGCCGGCGGAGACGGCAAGCACCACGTCGGTGTCGGGGCCGTGGGCGGCCAGTGCCGCCTGAGGGGCGAGGAAGTGCGCCGGGGACAGCCGGGCCATGGTGTGGCCCCAGGTGACCACCACTCGGCGCCGGCCGGTCGGGGGCGGTGCGATCGGGGTGCCGGTCCCGGGCCCGTTGAACGGCACGTAGCGCATGGGGAGCCGGCGCTGGTCCGTCGGGAGCTGGAACTCGTCGGGGCACGGGTCGACGGTCAGGTCGCCGAACGGGTCGAAGGCGTCTACGCCGTTGCGTGCGGCGAGCGGCGCGAGCACGTCGGGCAGCAGGGGCCGCGCGCGCAGCATCAGGTCGGTGCCGTAGAGCAGCCGTACGGCCGGGACTCCGGTCGCGGCGGCGGCGATCGGACCGGCGAGGGCGGTGGGCTCGTACACCACCAGGTCGGCCCGCCAGTCGCGGGCCAGCGCGGTGAGGTCGTCGACCATGGAGTCCGCGTGGGCGTGGAACATCCGCAGGGCGCGCGGGCCGCGCCCCTCGGGTCCGGCCGGAGCGGCCGGCGCGGGCAGCACCCGCGACGGCAGCACATAGCCGCGGACCAGCCCCACCGCGTCCACGTCGTGCCCGACCGTCGCCGCGGGCAGCCCGGTCCGGACGGTCTCGTCGTGGATCCCGGGCTGGCCGGCGACCAGCACCTCGTGCCCGGCCGCCCGGCAGGCCCAGGCCATCGGGACCAGCCCGTACAGGTGCGAGGGCCACGCCCAGGTCGTGAACAGTACCCGCATCGATCCGCCCCACCCTCTCCGGAGGTTCAGCTGACGGTCCGGAAGGTCCCCCATCGGGCTCTCGGATGGATCGCGGACTGCTCGAGCTGCCGTCCAGGAGTTCGCGAGACCGGCGCGGGAGGGTGGCCCGGCCCTGCACGGCCCGGGCATGACGGCAGCGGAAGGAGACTCGGATGGAACAGGGACTCGCGGGCAAGCGCGTACTCGTCACCGGCGGGACGCGGGGCATCGGGAGGACGACGGCCCTCGCGTTCGCCCGTGCGGGCGCGCACGTGGTGGTGTGCTCGCGGACGGCCGGCGCGGACGCCGACTCGCTGGTGCGCGAGCTGAAGGAGACCGGTGACGGGCATCTGGTGGTCCGGGCCGACGTGACCACCGGGCCGGGGGCGGCGGAGCTGGCCGAGCGGGCGCGGGAGGCGCTGGGCGGCCTGGACGCGCTGGTGAACAACGTCGGCGTGGACGGGCAGGTCTGGTTCGAGGAGCTGCCCGAGGACGAGTGGCACCGGGTGATGGACGCCAACGTCACCTCGGCGTACCTGGTCACGCAGGCGGCGCTGCCCCTGCTGGCCGACGGCGCGTCCGTGGTCAACGTGGGCTCGTCGGTGGCGCTGCGCGGCCGGGTCCGCGGGGTGCACTACACGGCGTCGAAGGCCGCGCTGATCGGTCTGACACGGGCGCTCTGCAAGGAGCTGGGGCCACGCGGCATCCGCGTCAACACCGTGGCGCCCGGCCTGACCGAGACCGAGCCGGGCGCCGGGCTGCCGCCGGAGGCGGTCACCCGCATCGTCGGCATGACCGCCCTCGGCCGGATCTGCCGCCCCGAGGACGTGGCCGGCGCGGTGCTGTTCCTGGCCGGCGACACCTCCGCGTACATCAGCGGGGTGACGCTGAACGTGGACGGCGGGGTCTAGCCCTCAGGTACTGGACGGCGCGGGGCGGAGGTCGTGGACGATCCGGGTGACGGTCATGGCTCCGCCCGTGCGCAGGGGGGCCAGCCGGCGCCGGTGCTCCACGTGCTCCGCGCTCCGCTCGAAGGCACGGAAGCCCGCCTCGTCGGCCCAGTCCGTGAACACGTGGTAGACGGGCCGGTCCTGGTCCTCGTCGCGGACCAGGACCTGGCCCCGGTTGGCCGGCTGCCGGGCGATGATCGTGCCGATCTCCAGCCAGACCGCCTCGAACTCGGCCTCCCGGCCCGGGGCGATCTCCATCCGCAGGACCACCCGCACCGGCCCCCGCGCGTACTCGGCCATCTCCACGCTCCCCTCGACTCGTTCGCTGCTCAGGCGGGGTCGTGCCGCCCGCCCGCGGCGTCAGGCTGCCCGGCCGGACTCGAATCGCGCTCGATGGGGCCCCTCTTGAGCCGTCCTCGATGCCCCGCGCCGATCCTCGGGCCCCGACGTCCCCGGCAGAGGAGATCCGGATGTCCGAGCAGCCGCAGGTACCCGTACTGGTCGTCGGAGGCAGCCTGGTCGGGCTGTCGACGGCGCTCTTCCTCGCGAGGCGCGGCGTGGCCTGTCTGGTCCTGGAGCAGCGCGCGGGCCTGTCCGCCCATCCGCGTACCCGGGGCGTCAACCCGCGCTCGATGGAGCTGCTGCGCGCCGCCGGGCTCGAGGAGGAGCTGCGCGCGCTGCCGTCCGCGCGGGCGCTGGCCCGCAACAGCGGTCTGCGGCTCGCGAGGTCGCTGGCCGGGCCGGAACTGGGCTCGTTCCAGGAGGAGTACTACCGCGAGGTGTCCTCCGATCTCGGCGCGCTGTCGCCCACGAGCTGGTGCCTGTGCCATCAGAACGAGCTGGAGGGCGTGCTGCGCCGGGCCGCCGAGCGGGCCGGGGCCGAGTTCCGCTTCGGCAGCGAGCTGGTGTCGTGCGCGCAGGACACCGACGGTGTGACGGCTCTGGTGCGCGACGGCGCGGACGGTACGACGCGCCGGCTGCGGACGCGCTATCTGGTCGCGGCCGACGGCGCCCGCAGCGGGCTGCGCCGCCGGCTTGCCATCCCGTTCGACGGGACGGGCGGTCTCGGCCGCTTCCTGGCGATCCACTTCCGCGCCGACCTCGCGAGGGAGCTCGGCGAGCGGCGGTTCGTCATGTGCTACACGTTCAACGACCGGGTGCGCGGCGCGCTGATCCCGCTGGACAACGCGAGCGAGTGGCGGCTGGACGTCATCCTCGGCCCCGGCGACCCCGGCACGCCCGGGG
>NZ_JBSGIW010000179.1:0-3949 GCF_053605265.1 Streptomyces sp. NPDC003943
GAATTCCCTCGGGGTCCAGACCATTGACGGGTTCGTCGAACATCAGGATCTCCGGGTCGCCGAGCAGCGCCCCGCAGCGCGGACCGACGGGCTCAGCTCAGCCGGGTGTCGGCGTACGTCTCCATAGCCGCGCGCTGATAGGCGGCGAGGCCCAGGGCGACGGACTCGTAGAGGGCGCGCCACGCCGGGTTGTCGGTACAGGCGGCGGCGAAGGCCCGGTACTCGGCCGGGGTCACCGTGCGCAGCGCGGTCAGGGCCGCGTACTGGGCGGCGATCTCGGTCTGGACGGGCGCCGCGTCGGCCGGGTGGCCGGCGGCGAGCAGCTCGGCGAGGCGGACCATCTGCGCGGTCCGCTCGCGCTGCGCCGCGTCGATGTCCGACGCGGACAGGCTCGCCGTGTGGGCTGCGACCCGCTCGGCGTGCTCCGGGAAGTCGCGCAGGCTCTCTGCGACATCGGCGGGGCGGACGCCTTCGAAGAGGTTCTCCGGGCGGTTGATCGCGGTCATGGGAGTGCCGTCCTTCCTGGACTGCTCCAGATCGGTGATCGTGCGGGAGACGGTGGCGGCCAGCGCGTCGAGCCGGTCGCGCTCCTCGACCAGTCGGCGGTGGTGGCCGCGCAGGGCCTCCACCTCGTCGACCTGGTCGGCGAGGACCCGGCCGATCTCCGGGATGCCGAGACCGAGCGCGCGCAGCACGAGGATCTGCTGCAGGCGCAGCAGCTCGCGCTCCCCGTACCAGCGGCGCCCGTTGTGGCCGACCGGGCCGGCGGCAGCAGGCCCACCTCGTCGTAGTGGCGCAGGGTGCGGGCCGTGACGCCCGACATCCGGGCCACCTCCGCGATCGGCCAGGCCATCGCCGCCTCCCTCACGGGTTCACCGGGCCGGTCGTTCCGGCCCTGGTCAGCACCGTAGAAGCTGCCGCAGCGGCAGCTTCAAGTCCTGTGGTTTCCGGACTTCAGGCGCGCCCCGCGACCCGCAGCGCGTGCCGCAGGTCGCGCTCACGGAGCACCGACACGGCACGGGCGGCGGCGAGCAGGGCGGGCGTGAGCGTGGCGGGGCCCGCGGCGGCGAGGCGGGCCGCGTCCTCGGGGGTGCGGCAGCGGACGAACGCGGTCAGCAGGGCCCGGGCCTCACCCTCGCGCCCCGCCCCCTGAAGCGCGGCGCACGCCCCGGCCAGCTCCTCCACCGGGCGGGCCACGCCCTGCCGCAGCAGCTGCTCGCAGTCCTGCGCACGCCCCGCGTCGGCGAGCGCCCCGGCGACGGCCGCGAGCCGGTCGGGCGGCAGCGTGGCCGCCTCCCACAGCAGGGTGGCCCAGTCCGCCGCGAGCCCCGCGGCACACAACTCCGCGGCCAGCACCGGCAGCCACCCGGGCGGCCCGCCGAGCGCCTCGCACAGCAGCGCGTGCGCCTCACCGGTACGTCCCTGAGCGCGCAGCCGCCGCAGCGCGTAGACGGCGTTCCCGGCGGCGCGGGCGGAATCCGGACCGGGCTCGTGGGCCGGGGCGGGCGGGGTCACGGACCGGGCGGACACACCACCGAACCGGGCCCCACGCGGAGCCGCCGCCCCGCCGACCGGCAGATCGGCCACGGAAGCGGGCACGGGTACGGGCTCCGCCTCGCCCTCCACCCAGGCATACCGCGCCCCACGCGGGCGACGCCGCCCCGGCGGGGGTGCGGGCGCGGGGTGAGGTGCCGGTTCGGCGCCGTACCCGGGCGCGGCCCCGCCCCCGTACCCGAGCGCGGGCGCGGACACCGGCCGAGGCGCCGGGCCGGGGCCGTATCCGGGCGCGGTCGCCGGCTTCGGGCCGCGTGCCGTCGTGGCCTCGGCGAGCCGTGCCAGACGCGCCCCGAGGTCCGCCGACCTCGACCTCGCGCGGGCCAGATCGTCGCGTACCCATGCTCGTTCGGCGTCGTCGGTGTCCGGCTCGCGGAGGCGGGCCTCCGCGCGGGCGGCCTCGCGGGTCAACAGCTCGCGCCGCTCGGTGAGCGCCGACGCCGCGCCCGGCGCGCGGTCGTGGGCGGTGGCGGCGGCCTCGTACAGCGCTCTGCCGCGGACGCCCCAAGGCCCGTCGGCGGTTTCGCCGAGGTCGTGGAGGAGGGACTCGACGATGTCCCAGGGCAGGATGTCCGCGCCCTCGAAGCAGGCGCGCATGCCCTCGGGGTCGCGGGCGGCGAACTCCCCGTACCAGCCCTCGCCGGGGCGGAGCCGGCCGACCAGCTCGTTCAGCCATCTGGTGAACATGACGACGTCCACCGGAAGTTGATCCACCGTCATGCCTACCGCCGCCCGCCCTGTGCCACTGCCGCTCGGTCCACCGGCATTGGACCGCATTCGTGTTACGGGACGGCTACGCAGAGTTTTCCGTCAGGCGCCCGGGAAGGTCACGACGATGCCGGTGTGCGGGCGCTTGCCGAGGCGGGCGAGCGTCGCGGGCCAGTCGACCGCCCAGAACTGCCAGGTGTACTTGCGGGAGAGCAGCTTGCGGACGTGCCGCAGCTCCTCGCCCGTGACGAGCCGGGCGGTTCCCTCGGCGCGTACGGCGTCGGCGGCCACGTTGCCGCGCACGTCGCAGACGGCGGCCACGACGCGCGGGTCGCGGCGCAGTCGCCTGACCTTCCAGGAGTCGGTGCGGGTCCAGGCGTACAGCGTCTCGCCCTCGACCGCGTACCAGACCGGGGTGGCGACCCCGGTGCCGTTCTTGCGAAAGGTGGTGAGACTGACGTAGCGGCCGTGCCGCAGTTCTTCGGGCATCACGCCGGTGAGCCTACGCAGGGGTCGGATTGCCGGCGTGGGTGAGGGTCTCCCAGGCCACGAAGAGGTCGTCGGTGCCGCCGGGCCGCTGGCTCGCGGCGAGCCTGGCGGTCTGCGGCAGCGCGCGGCCCATGCGGCCCTGGAGGTGGTTGAGGGCGACCTCGACGTCCGGGCCCATGGTGCGGCTGACCTTGCCGCCGCACAGCCAGCGCGGGGCGGCCTCGCCGAGCTGGTAGCGGGAGTGGAACTCGAGCGCGGCGGAGAGCCGGTCGGCCTCCTCTCGGTAGAGGTCGAGGCCCTGGTGCCAGGCGGTCTCGGCGATGTGGGCGGTGGCGGCGAGGGAGTAGCCGATGTGCATGAAGTTGCGGCAGGTCTCCTGGCCGAGGCCGTCGCGGTAGGTGCGCTGGCCGAACCAGTAGGTGGCGAGCTGGTCGGCGGACCTGATGGTGCCGCCGGGCGGCGGCTTGGGCAGGGCGCCGTCGGAGGCCAGGTAGAAGTAGGCGGGCACGCGGGCGCGGTAGCGCCGTACCGCTTCCTGGTAGAGGTCCCGGTCCTCCAGGAACACCGCCATGCCCATGGCGGCGTCGGTCATCGCCAGCTCCCAGTTGCCGTTGTAGTCGGGCACGTCGGCGGTGACGTCGGGCAGGTACGCCTTGCGCAGCATCCACTTGAAGCGCTGCACCTCCGGCCCCTTCCAGGCCGGGTAGCCGGCGTGCACGATCTCGGCGGCGCGCGCCCAGGAGGAGCCCGACCACGCGGTCTGGAGGTCGGCGTCGTCGCGGGTGTGCCGCTTCACCGTCTTGGACCAGGCGTCCATGATCTCGACGGCCTTGTCGGCGTGCGCGGTGTCCCCGGAGATCGACCACATCAGGGCCTGGGTGTAGGCGGCGAGGGCGTCCTCGCGCTCGGCGACGCAGGCGTTCGTGCCGGCGTTCGACGCGCAGGCGACGGTCTTCGCCGGGTGCGGGGTGTAGTCGAGCGCGGCGTACCTGCTCGCGCTCATGTCCTCGTACGCCGTCTTCCACGGCTCCTGGCCCGCGGCGACGTGCGCCCGTACGGCGGCCAGCTGGGCCCGGCCGACCAGCACGCCCGGGTGCGTGAAGCGCGCGGGCGCGGTCCCGGCGGGCGGCGCGGCGGTGCGCGGCGCGGCGGGGCCGGAGCCGCAGGCGGACGCGGCGGCGCCGAGGAGGAGCACGGC
>NZ_JBSGIW010000180.1:0-3924 GCF_053605265.1 Streptomyces sp. NPDC003943
GCCGCCCGGCCCGCCGCGAGACCGGCGGCCGTGCGGTCCTCCTGGGCCCGCTCGCGCTCCTCGATCCACTCGTCGAGGGCGTACAGGAGCCGGTACTGCTGCTCGACCATGCCCTGCCACAGCGCCGCGTCGACGAGCAGGTCGTACGCGGGGCCGTAGCCGACGGCGCCGGGGGCGACGTGCATCCACACGATGTCGTCGTCCGCCGCCTGCGCCGCGCCGGCACCGGCCGTGGCGCCGCCGAGCGGAGCCTCGTACAGGACGCGCAGCCCTCGCCCGACGCCCAGCGCGAAGGCCGCCTCCAGCGGGCCCGGGGCCTGGGCACCCGCCTCGTACTGCGCCCCGTACGAGCCGTCGTACGACGCCTCGTAAGACGGCTCGTACGGCTGCCGGTACAGTTCGCGCAGCTCGATCCGGCGCAGCAGGCACTCGCGGGTCGGCCGGCCCACCAGCGTGTGGTCCGGGCCCTCGGCGGGGCCGAGGAGCAGCGCGCCCGCGCCCGCCCGGCCGAGGAAGTGCCAGGCGCCGGCGTGCGCCGCGTCCACGGCGAACAGGTCGAGCGCGCCGTGCTCCACCAGCCACAGCACCGACGGGCCTTCCAGGGACAGGCTGCGCAGTCCGGTGCAGTCGACGGGCGCGCCGAGGGCGCCGAGCGCGGTGACGACCGGGTCGCCGACGACGGGCGCGGTGTCGGAGGCGTACGGGAACGAGGTCACGTCAGTGCTCCCTGACCAGTTCGGCGTACGGGCCGCCCGCGGCCACCAGGTGTTCGTGCCGCCCGCGTTCCACCACCGTGCCCCGGTCGAGGACCAGGATCTCGTCGCTGTCGCGCACGGTGCTGAGCCGGTGGGCGATGACCACGCAGGCGCAGCCGCGGCGGCGCAGATTGTCGATGACGACCCGCTCGGTGACCGCGTCCAGGGCACTGGTCACCTCGTCGAGGACGAGCACGGCGGGGTCGCGGACGAGCGCCCGGGCGAGTTCGAGGCGCTGGCGCTGCCCGCCGGAGAAGTTGCGGCCGTCCTGCTCGACCCGGCTGTGGATGCCGCCGGGCCGCCGGGACACGTCGTCGAGGACTCCGGCGTCCGCGAGCGCGGCGACCACGGCCTCGTCGGGCACGGACGGGTCCCACAGCGCCACGTTGTCGCGGACGCTGCCCTCGAAGAGGAAGACGTCCTGGTCGACGAAGGCGACGGAGGCGGCGAGCGTGCCGCGCGGGATGTCCTCCAGGCGTCGCCCGTCGACCCGGACCGAGCCCTCCCACGGGGCGTACAGGCCCGCGATCAGCCGGGAGACGGTGGACTTGCCGCTGCCGGAGCCGCCGACGAGCGCGACCTGCTGCCCGGGGCCGACGGTGAGCGAGAAGTCCGTGAGCAGCGGCGCGTCCAGCGGGCTGTAGCCGAAGGTGACGCGGTCGAGCTCGACGTGGCCGGCGAGCCGCCGGGAGCCGCCGGCGGGCTCGGGCCGGGCGTGGACCGGGTCGACGGGGAAGTTCTCGACGTCCTTGAGCCGGGCCACGTCGGCGGCGAAGTCCTGGATCCGGCCCGCGACGCCGCCGAGCCGGGCGATCGGCGCCGTGAAGCCGGTCACCAGTGCCTGGAAGGCGACGAGCAGACCGACCGTCAGATGCCCCTCGACCGCCCGCAGTCCGCCGATCATCAGGATCAGCGCGCTGTTGAGCGCGGCGAGCGTGGGCGCGACGATCGCCAGCCACGCGCTCGGCACGCCGAGCCGCTGCTGCACGTCCAGGGTGACCGCGTGCTGCCCCGACCAGCGGCGGAAGAAGCCGTCCTCGCCGCCCGTGGCCTTGATCGTCTCGATGAGCTGGAGACCGCCGTACGAGGTGTTGGTCAGCCGGGCGGTCTCGGCGCGCAGCTTGCGGGTGCCGGTGGCCCGGACGCGCACCGCGATCCGCAGCGCCACCACGTTGAGCAGGGCGACGCCGACGCCGACGACGGTGAGCTGGGGGTCGTACGTCCACAGCAGCACCGCGTACAGCAGCACGACCACCGCGTCCACGCCCGCCGCCGACAGGTCACGGGCCAGGGTCTCGGCGACCGAGTCGTTGGAGCGCAGCCGCTGTACCAGGTCGGCCGGGCCGCGCTGGGCGTAGAAGGCGACGGGCAGCCGCAGCAGATGGCGCAGGAAGCGGGCGCTGCCCAGGGTCGAGGAGACGATCCGGCCGCGCAGCAGATTGGCCTGTTGCAGGGCGGTGAGGGCGCCGGTGAGCACGAGCGCGGTGGTCATCGCCGCGAACAGCACGCCGAGCAGTGAGGACTGGCCGCCGATCAGGAACGTGTCGATGTACGTACGGCTGAGGGCCGGCACCCACGCGCCGACGGCCACCAGCAGCACGCTGGAGAGCACGGCCGCGGCCATGGTGCCCGAGGTGCCGCGCAGCCGGGCCGGCAGCGCGCCGAGCACGCCCGGCCTGCGGCCGCCGCGCCGGAAGTCCGGGCCCGGCTCGAAGACGAGCACGATGCCGGTGAAGGCCGAGTCGAACTCCTCCATGGGCACGAACCGGCGGCCCTTCGCCGGGTCGTTGACGTACACGCCGGTACGGCCGAGGCGCCGGCCCATCCCGTCGTAGACGACGTAGTGGTTGAACTCCCAGAACAGCACGGCCGGGGCCGCGACCTCGGCGAGCGCCGCCAGGTCCATCTGCATGCCCCTGGCCGTCAGGCCGTGACTGCGGGCCGCCTTCAGCAGGTTGCTCGCGCGCGAGCCGTCCCGGGAGACACCGCAGGCGATGCGCAGCTCCTCCAGCGGCACGTACCTGCCGTAGTGCCCGAGGACCATGGCGAGGGCCGCCGCGCCGCACTCGACCGCCTCCATCTGGAGCACGGTGGGGGTACGGACCGTGCGCGGGCGCCGGCCGCGGGGCACCGGACGGCGGCGGGGCGCGGGGCGGCGCCGGGCGTTCCTCCTGCGCGGGTTCGAGGCGGAGGAGACGGGGGAGGACGGGTTCACGGGAGCAGCCAGTCGACGGGGCGTTGCGAGGAGAGGTGGACCGAGCCGCTGACGGGGGTGCCGGCCTCGACGGCGTACGGCGGGCCCTCGGCCGAGGACCAGGTGTAGCCGGAGGCGGTGGTGGTGGAGCGGTCCAGGGCGACGAGCACCGCGACCGGGTTGCCCTGGCGGGTGAACGCGGCGGCGAGCCCGTCGTCGCCGAGGAAGCCGCCGATCTGCGCCTTCGTCTGCGGCGCGCGGCCCACTTCGGTGACCGTGCCGCGCAGCACGCCGTACTTGTCGCGGGCCACGGAGGTGACGGTGAGGTCGACGCGGGCCCCCTTGCGGAGCGCGGAGGTGTCGCCGCCGGGGACGTAGAGGACGGCGACGAGGGGATCACGCGGGCCGGTGGCGCGTTCGACGGTCGCCACGTCGGCGCCGGTGGGCACGACGGCGCCGGTCCGCGCGTAGAGGGCGGTCAGCCGGCCGGCGGCGAGCGCGCGTACCTGCCGGTCGCCCTGCTCGGTGCGGACGACGACGAGGGGCTGGCCGGCGGAGACGGTGGCGCCCTCGGTGACGAGGACCTCGGTCACCTGTCCGGCGACCGGACTCTGCAGCAGATAGCGGCCCTCGGTGTGGGCGAGGATCCCGGGCGCGGTCAGCTTGGACGTGACGGTGCCGGTGAACGTCCAGTACGCGGCGGCCGCCATGACGAGGACGGTGACCGCGAGGACGAGTCGCCCCTGGGGGCGGGCGAAACGCACCGGGAGATCGAGTTCTTCGGGAGACTGCAGCTTGGAAAGCGCCTTTTGGCGAAATTGCATGGACTATTCCTTCGACTGCATTCCCGTCCGGTCCGTGGGGCGTGCGCCCCGGGGCGGGAAAAGCCCCCCGGCGGCCCGCCCCCCCGCCGGGCGCGGCGCCCCCCCCCCCCGCCCGCCGGGGGGTGGGCCACCCCCTGTTTTTTTTCAATTC
>NZ_JBSGIW010000181.1:0-3782 GCF_053605265.1 Streptomyces sp. NPDC003943
AAAAACACGCAAAACTTTATGATATTATTGGTGATGGTTTTTAATCGGTGTGCTATTCCTACTTTATTGATCCGCGGGGCCGGGCCGGGGGGCGGCCCCCCTTCTCGCTGTGTCTCGTCGCGTCTGGCTGTCGCGCCGTCTCCGTTTCGGTCCGCGCCTTTTTACGCGGCGCCCATCGTGACGCCGAAGGAGCGCGGATCCGTGTCGAAACCGCGGGGGAGCGGCCGCCAGCTCCAGTCGCCCGCGCCGTCGCGGACGAACTCCACGACGGTCGCCGCCGTCGCCTGCGCCACCGAGGCGAAGTCGTCGACCAGCAGGTCGGTGTAGCCCTCGCGGACCCGGACGCCGGTCCCGCCGACCTGGCCGAAGACGACCCGCCCGCCGCCCTGCTGTATCGCCACGCCCACCACCACGCGGCCGTACCGGGGCGCGAGCCGCGTGAGCTCCAGGGTCATCGCCTCGTCATAGCCGAGGCCCTGGCCCGTACGGCTGTCGCGCTGGAGGGTGATGGTGCCGTCGGGCGAGCGGTTGTCGAAGTGCACGAGATAGTCCGGTGGACCGTACGGGCCGTCCGCCGGATAGACGCCCGCGACCAGGTCCAGGTCGTGCGCGGGGCTGCCTGCCGGGCTGGGGTCCCACTTGAGCGACACCTCGACCTTGCCGACCCCCTTGTTGAGTCCGCTCATCGCGAACCCCCTCTCTGTGGACGGTTCCTGACGGGGTGTTCATGGTGTCATGTGATCAACATGTCATCTGTCGAGGGGGGCCGTCGCATGTGGGGCGCGGAAGAGCTGGATCTGGACGCATATCTGGCGCGGATCGGACACTCGGGGGTGGTCGCGCCCGATCTCGCGACCCTGCGCGCCGTGCACCGGGCGCATGTGGCGGCCATCCCGTTCGAGAACCTGGACGTGGCGCTCGGCCGCCGGATCTCCCTGGATCCCAAGAGCCTCCAGGCCAAGCTCGTCGCCAGGCGGCGCGGCGGCTACTGCTACGAGCAGAACAGCCTGCTCGCCGCCGCCCTGGAGCGGATCGGCTTCCAGGTCACGGGGCGCGGCGCCCGGGTCCGCAGAGGGGACGAGATCAGGCCGATCACCCACGCCGTGCTCGTCGTCACGGTGGAGGGCCGGCCGTGGCTGGCCGACGTGGGGTTCGGCTACCAGGGACTCCTCGAACCGGTGCCGCTGGCCGACGGCGTGCGGGTCGAGCAGGAGGGCTGGACCTTCGGCATCGGCGTGGACACGGACGGCGTCCACGCGCTGCGCTCGCTTCGCCCGGAGGGGTGGACCCAGCTCTACGCCTTCGCCCCGCAGACCCTGTATCCCGTGGACTTCGAGCTGATGAACCACTACAGCTCCAGCCATCCCCGCTCACGGTTCGTCGGCCAGGTCGTGGCCCAGCAGCCCGGCCCCGGCGTGGGCAGCTCGCTGCTGCGCGAGACCCTGACCGTCGTGCGGGCGGACGGTTCGAGCGAGGAACGGAAGGTGGGGCGCGAGGAGTTGGTCCCGACCCTCGCCGACGTCTTCGGAATCGAACTGGACGACGAGGAGGCCGCCGGACTGCTCCGGGTGCACCCGACCGAGGTCTGACGGCGCGTCGCTCCGCCCCGTACCATGGCGCGGTGCTGGTCAAGTGGATTCGCTGCACCGTGGTGGACCGTCGAGGGTTCGAGCGGGGGCAGCGGAAGTGGGCGGGGCTGCTCGGTGAGCCGGGGTTCCGGGGGCAGGGCGGTGGGTGGAGCCGGCGGCGGCCGGACGTCGCCCACGTCTTCGCGTTCTGGGAGAGCCGGGCGTTCTACGACTCCTTCATGGCGCGCTCGCACGACCGGCTCGCCGCCGCGCAGGTCGGCACCTACCGCAATCCGCAGGTCAAGCTGTTCGACCACCGCTTCGACGTGAAGACCGGCTTCGAGCCCCGGTTCGCCGACGCCGACGTGGCCCGGGTCGCCCACTGCCGGGTGCACGAGGAGCGGGCGGAGCACTTCGCCCTGATGCAGGAGAAGGTCTGGAACCCGGCGATGGCCGGGTCTCCGGGCATGCTGCGGGGGCTCTTCGGCGAGGCGCCGGGGCACGAGTTCATCGTCCTGTCGATGTGGAACTCGGCCGCCGAGCACGGGAAGTACCGGGTCGAACGGATCGAACGGCTGGCCCTGCGGGCGCAGACGATGGCCGACGTGGCGGCGATGACGGGCGACGTGGTGCAGCTCGAACCGACGTGGACGGTGTGAGGGGTACGGGTCCGGGGCGGCCGGGACCGGTGCGCGGACCCGCGTACGGGTTCCGGGGCGGGCCGGGAGCCCGGTGCGCCGGCCCGCGTACGGGTTCCGGGGCGGGCCGGGAAGCGGTGCCGACCCGCGTATCGGCTCCGGGGCGGGCCGGGACTCGGTGCCGACCGCGTATCGGTTCCGGGGCGGGACGGGCCCGGTGCCGACCCGCTGCTGCTCGGGTGCTGCTCGGCTGCTGCTCCGGTCGCTGCTCGACGAGACGGCCGGCGGGCGGCCGTCTAGGGTCGTGGGCATGGCACGACCGCGGCGCATCGTCCTCGTACGGCACGGAGAGTCCGAGGGCAATGTCGATGACACCGTGTACGAGCGGGAGCCCGACCACGCGCTCCGGCTGACCGGGACCGGGTGGCGGCAGGCGGAGGCGACGGGGGAGCGGCTGCGGGAGCTCTTCGGCGAGGAGCGGGTCAGTGTCTACGTCTCGCCCTACCGGCGCACTCACGAAACGCTGCGGGCCTTCCGGCTCGATCCGCGGCTCGTCCGGGTCCGGGAGGAGCCCCGGCTGCGAGAGCAGGACTGGGGAAACTGGCAGGAGCGGGAGGACGTACGGCTCCAGAAGGCGTACCGGGACGCCTACGGGCACTTCTTCTACCGCTTCGCCCAGGGCGAGTCGGGTGCCGACGTCTACGACCGGGTCGGAGCCTTCCTGGAGAGCCTCTACCGCAGCTTCGAGGCTCCCGACCACCCGCCGAACGTCCTGCTCGTCACCCACGGACTGACCATGCGCCTGTTCTGCATGCGCTGGTTCCACTGGACGGTCGCCGAGTTCGAGTCGCTCTCCAACCCGGACAACGCGGAGACGCGGATGCTCGTGCTCGGCGAGGACGGGAAGTACCGCCTCGACCGGCCCTTCGCGCGCTGGCGTACCCCGGAACCGTACGGCCCCACCGGATAGAGTGGGAGGGCGATGACCGCTGACCTCTCTCTCGACCGGCGCTTCGACCGCGCCCTGGCCAGCCTGCGCGGGCTGTCCGTGGGAGACGCCCTGGGCTCCCAGTACTTCGTTCCCGGCAACTACCCCCTGCTGAAGCGGCACGAGCCGCCGACCGGTCCCTGGCAGTGGACCGACGACACGGAGATGGCCTGTTCCGTCCTCGCCGTGCTGGTCGCCCACGGCCGGATCGACCAGGACGCGCTCGCCCAGTCCTTCGCCCACCACCACGACTTCGACCGCGGCTACGGCCCCGCCGTCAACCGCATGCTCCGGCTGATCCGCGAGGGAGACGACTGGCGGCAGCTCGCCGCGGCGCTCTTCAACGGGCAGGGCTCGTGGGGCAACGGCGCCGCCATGCGGATCGCCCCGCTCGGCGCCTGGTACGCCGACGACCCGGAACAGGCCACCCACCAGGCCGAGATCTCCGCGTACACCACCCACCAGCACCGCGAGGCCGTGGTCGGGGCGATGGCCGTCGCCGCCGCGGCGGCGCGCGCCGCGGACCCGGCCCCGCCGCCCACCCCCGCACTAACTAACACAACACGTCTTAACTCCACTCACTAATAT
>NZ_JBSGIW010000182.1:0-3564 GCF_053605265.1 Streptomyces sp. NPDC003943
GGGGGCGCACCGTTTCGACGGTGCGCCGCCCTTCTCGTCGATGAGGGGGGCACACATCGTGAGCAGAACAGGGGCGGGTCGCCGCCGGATGACGGCGGCGGCCGTCGCCGTCGCCGCGGCACTGATGCCGGTGACACAGGTGGGGGGACCGCTGGGGGCCGGGACGGCCGTGGCGGCGGAGGCGCCGGCCGAGCTGGTGATCCCGGCGGAGTTTTCGGCGGACCCCGACGCGGGCCGGCTGCCCGCCGTGGGGGACACGGGGTTCCTGCAGGGCGCGTACACGTCCGCGTACAACTGGGTGTCCTTCGCCGACGGGACGCGGTCGCAGCCCTTCGGGAGGTTCGCCTGGGGCCGGCCCTGGGCCACCGGCAGCGACGTGATGGCCGACTACACCATGTACAACGTGACCTTCCGCGACCCGAAGGGCGGCACGCCGCAGGCCGTCCCGATCCCGGCGAACCACAACTTCCTCACCGTCATGGGCCTCGGCGTCGTCACCCAGGAGAAGGCAGCGCCGTACGGGACGCACCTGCGGTACCTCGACGCGCAGGGTGCCGTGGCGGACAAGCCGCTGGTGGGCCTGCCCGCCGGCGCCAGGCCGTCCTGGAACATCGGCCCCTGGGCCAACGAGCACGGCTTCTTCCTCGGCTACGAGGTCGACGGGGTCCGGCACCTCGGCTGGGTCGACCCGTCCTTCACCCTGCGCACCATCCCGGACCAGGCGCTCACCGGCTCCCAGTCCACTGTGCTCGCGGACCGGTTCGTGCTTCATGTGGCGGGCGCCAAGCTGCAGATCTGGGACGTCACGGGGGACTGGTCCGCGCCCGCCAAGCAGATCACCTGGGCTGGGACGGGGGTCACTCCGGTCGCGGTCATCGGCGACTACGTGCTGGCCCGGATGGCGGCCGGGGACGGCACGGACACCCTGATCGCGAAGTCCCTCACCGACCCCGACGCCCCCGAGGAGACCGTGCTCGACCGGCTCTTCGGTGACATGCCCGTGAGCCCCGACGGGAGCCGGGTCGTCGTCGCCCGCCAGGGCGCGGGCACGGAGCGCACGCTCCACTCGGTGCGGATTCCCGAGGCCGGCGGCGCACCGGCCGCGAGCCGGATCGGGGACGTTCCGCCCGTCCGAACCCAGGTCAGGGAGACTGCCGTCGCCCAGGGCGAGCTCTACTCGACCGAGCTGGTGGCAGGGAACCACCCGCGGATCCGCTCGGTCACGCTCTCCGTCGACGGCGGTCTGACGGCCGGGCCGCGCGTGGACCGCGGAGCGGACGACAACGTCGCCGCCGGGTCCTGCTCGGTCTGGGGCGACTGCCCGGCCCCCGTTCCCACGGGTGACGGCCGTGTCGTCTTCCACGGGGCGGGCGCGGGCAGCGCCGGGCTCTACGTGCTCGACCCCGGCAGGAACCTGCCGGCGGCCGCCGTCCCCGGTGTCGGCGACGTCACCGGCGACATCCAGGCGTCGGGCCGTTACGTGGCCTATGGGACCACGGACGAGGTGCGCGTCCTCGACCTCGACAGCAACCAGATCGTGCTGCGCCGTCCGCAGGGCGGTCACGGCGCGGCGCTCGCGGGCGGAACGCTCTGGGAGGGCGCCGACGGTGGCGTGCTCAAGGCCGTCGACGTGCGGTCCGGAGCCGTCACCCGCTCGGTCAGGGCCTCCGACTGCGAGCTCGCGAACTGGTCGGTCGTCGGCGATGACGTTCTTTCGCTCTGTGGCGACACGTACAGCGTGCGAAACGTGACCACGGGTCAGAAGACCGCGGTTCCCGGCCGCTTCGCCCGGCTCGGCGACGGCTACGTCATCAGCGAGAAGGACGCCGACACGCTCCTCACGCCGCTGCGGGGAACGGCCGGATCGCGGGTGATCGACCACCCGGGTACGAGCGCTCCCACGTGGAGCATCGACCGATTCGGCGGCAAGCTCGTCTACACCGACGACCAGGACGCGATCCACGTCGTCCCGAGCGGCGTCCCCGCCTCCGACCTGTCCGTCCTCGACGCGGACACCCCGGAGACCCTGGACGTGGCGACCACCGCCTCCTGGACCGGCCGCTGGTGGCTCGACAAGCCCGCCGCGTCCTGGAAGCTCAGCCTCAAGGACCGCACCGGCGCCGTCGTGCGCACGCTCACCGGTGGCGAGGCGCGCGGCCTGGTGAAGGCCGTGTGGGACGGCAACGGCGAGAGCGGGGCAGCGCTCGCGGACGGGCGGTACACCTGGGAGCTGGCCGCAGCGCCCGCCGACGGCGTGGGCGCGGAACTGCGGCGCACCGGTGAGGTGTTCCTGACGCGCGGCGGCCTCGGCACGTACGAGCCGGTGGCGCCCGCCCGGGTCCTGAACACGATCGCCGGGGTCGGCGCGCCGAAGGCCAAGGTGGGCCCCGGCCAGACCGTGACCGTGCAGATCACGGGCCGTGGCGGCGTTCCGGCGACCGGCGTGACCGCGGTGACGATGAACCTCACCGCGACGAACCCGACGGCGACGACGTACGTGTCGGCCTACCCGTACGGGACCGAGCGCCCGGCCACGTCGAACCTGAACGTGACGGCCGGGAAGAGCGTGCCGAACCTGGTGACCGTGCCGGTCAAGGACGGAAGGGTGACGCTCTACAACCACTCCGGTTCGGTGGACCTCCTCGCCGACGTGGCCGGCTACTACACGCTGAGCGGGGCGGGCGACCGGTTCGCGCCGGTGGCCCCGGCGCGGGTCCTGAACACCCTGGGCGGGGTCGGCGCGCCGAAGGCCCCGGTGGCCGGCGGCAAGACGGTGACCCTGCAGATCGCGGGTCGTGGCGGGGTGCCGGCGACGGGCGTGACCGCCGTGACGATGAACGTGACGGCGACCCGGCCGACGGCGACGACGTACGTGTCGGCGTACCCGTACGGGACGACCCGGCCGGCCACGTCGAACCTGAACCTGGTCGCGGGTCAGACGGCCGCCAATCTGGTGACCGTGCCGGTCAAGGACGGCAAGGTGGTTCTTTACAACAACTCCGGCTCGGTGGACCTGCTCGCCGACGTGGCGGGGTACTTCACCGACGCGGCGGAGAAGGGCGACCGGTTCAAGGCGCTGCCCCCGGCCCGGCTGCTGAACACCCTGGGCGGGGTCGGTGCGCCGAAGGCCCCGGTGGGCCCGGGCAGGACCGTGGACCTCCAGGTCACGGGTCAGGGCGGGGTGCCGGCCGGCGTGTCGGCGGTCGTCATGAACGTGACGGCGACCCGGCCGACGGCGACGACGTACGTGTCGGTCTACCCGTTCGGGACGGCCCGCCCGGCGACCTCGAACCTGAACGTGGTCGCGGGCCAGACGGTCGCGAACCTGGTCGTCGTCCCCGTGCAGGACGGCAAGGTCACGCTGTACAACCACTCCGGTTCGGTGGACCTGCTGGCGGACGTGGCGGGTTACTACACCAGGTAACCCCGGGTTCCCGAGGAGGGGCGGCACACCGTTTCGGCGGTCCAGTCCTCGACATCGTCTCCAGCCGGCTGCCGCTGATCATCGCGGTGGTCGTCGGGCTGGCGTTCCTGGTGATCCTGACCGTCTTCAGAGGCCTGCTG
>NZ_JBSGIW010000183.1:0-3531 GCF_053605265.1 Streptomyces sp. NPDC003943
GTCAGTTCGTTCAATGGGGTCGGCTCAGTCATGGGGGACGACGGCGACAGGGCAGCGGGCGTGGTGCAGGGCGGCGTGGGCTACGGGGCGTTCGCGCTCGTCACCGCCGGCGGCGGCACGGCCTGGGCGTCCACCCCGCTCACCCGCTTCGAGGCGGAGACCCGCACCGGCCGGCGCGCCCCGGGCATCGTCGCCGAGCCGAGCGTCGTGGTCCGCTGGAACCAGGCCACCATGGACGCCATACTCGGCCGCTACCACACCGCCGGAAACCGCTTCGGCCCCGCGACCGTCAACGCCCGCGCCCTCGCCGTAGTCCACAACTGCATCTACGACGCCTGGGCCTGTTACGACCGCGTCGCCGCCGGCACCCGCTTCGGCGGCGCCCTGCGCCGGCCCCGCGGCGAGCGCACCCTCGACAACAAGAACGAGGCCGTCAGCTACGCCGCCCACCTCGCCCTGCTCGACCTCTACCCCGAGTACAAGGTCGCCATCGACTCGATGCTGAGCAGCCTCGGCTACGACCCCGAGCTCACCAGCCCGCGCCGCTACAGCCCCGCCTGGATCGGCCGGCGCACCGCGCAGGCCGTCCTCGACCACCGGCACGCCGACGGCGCCAACCAGCTCGGCACCCCCGCGTACTCCGACACCACGGGCTACCAGCCGAAGAACCCGCCGCAGACCGCCGGCGCCTTCGACCCGTCGATCGTGGTCGCGCCCGAGCACTGGAGCCCGCTGATCGTCGGCGGCAAGACCCAGAAGTACCTCACCCCTCAGTTCGCGGTGATGCAGCCGTTCGCGCTCAGCAGCCCCGACCAGTTCACGGTCCCGGCGCCGCCCGCGTACCCCTCCGTCCGGATGACCGCCGCCATCGAGGAAGCCCTCGACATCAGCGCCGGCCTGACGGACGAGCAGAAGTGCATCGCCGAGTTCTGGCTCAACGACGACGTCACCCCGCCCGGCGCCCAGCAGATGTGGGGCCGCTTCGTCTCGGCCCGCGACGGCTACGGCGTCGACCAGGACGCCAAGCTGTTCTTCGGCCTCAACATGGCCGAGTGCGACGCCGCCATCGGCTCCTGGGCGGTCAAGGCGCAGTACGACTTCGCGCGCCCGTCCACCCTGATCCCGTACGACCGGCGCGGCCGGCGGATCAGCGCCTGGGGCGGTCCCGGCAACGGCACCGTCACCCTCGACGGCGTCGACTGGCAGGCGTACGTCGCCGTGCCGCCGTTCCCCGCGACCGTCTCGGGTCACAGCACCTTCTCCGGCGCCGCCGCCGAGTTCCTGCGCCGCTTCACCGGCACCGACGCGTTCGGCGACTCCTTCCGCTTCCGGGCCGGCACCTCCACCGTCGAGCCCGGCCTCACCCCGCACGACGACGTCGTGCTCACCTGGCCCACCTTCACCGAGGCCGCCCACCAGGCCGGCATCTCCCGGGTGTACGGCGGCATGCACTGGAGCTTCGACAACGAGCCCGGCATCGAGATGGGCCACCAGATCGGCCAGGTCGTGTACCGCAAGGCCATGTGCTACTTCAACGGCGCGCACTGAGGAGACAAGCCGTGAGCAACCAGACCACCAAGAACCCGTCTCCGGCGCAGAACGCGCCGCAGGCCGGTTCGCCGCAGGCCGGTTCGCCCCAGAGCGCCGCGCCGAAGAACGCGCCGAAGGACGCCGCGCCCAAGGGCGGCAGCGGCGCCCCGCCCTTCCCCGGTGCCAAGCCGACGCTGCTCGGCACGCTCGCCACCATCGTGTCCCTGGTCGTCCTCGTGGCGCTCGGCCAGGCCACCGGCCAGCTGCTCTTCATCGCCCCGCTCGCCGCCACCGCGATGATCATCTGCAGCACCCCGGCGCTGCCGCCCGCCCAGCCCCGCAACGTGATCCTCGGCCAGCTCGGCTCCGCCGTCATCGGCCTCGCCGCGGCCGCGCTCGCCGGCCACAACCTGTGGGTCGCGGCCGTCGCCGCCGGGCTCTCCGTCGGGCTGATGCTGCTGCTGCGCGCGATCCACGCCCCGGCCGCCGCCACCGCCGCCGTCGTGGTGCTCCAGCACCCGGCGACCGTCCCGTTCCTCGTCCTGCTCGCGATCGGCAGCGTGCTGCTCGTCCTGGTCGGCCTGATCGCCTCCAAGGCCGGTGTGATCGCCAAATACCCGACCTACTGGTGGTGAACCCGATGAACCGCGACTCCCTGCTCGTCAGCACCGACCGGATACAGGCCCACCTCGCGCACCCCGAGGACGCCGAAGGCCGGGCCCGACTGGTCCTCGTCGAGATCACCGACGGCGGCAACGACGGCGGCGGCCGGGCCGGCCGCATCCCCGGAGCCGTACGTCTCGACTGGAGCGGCGACCTCCAGGATCCGGTACGCCGGGACCTCATCGGCCCCGAGGCCTTCGCCGCCCTCCTCGGCCGGCACGGCATCTCACCCGACGACACCGTCGTCTTCTACAGCGGCAACAACAACTGGTGGGCGGCGGCGGGCTATTGGCAGTTCCGCCTGTACGGGCACCGGGAACTGCGCCTCCTCGACGGCGGGCGCGCCCGCTGGGAGGCGATCGGCGGGGAGCTCACCACCGAGGCGCCCCGGCGGGCCGAGACCGAGTACCCCGTGCCGGCCGGCGCCGACGAGTCCGTCCGGGCCCGCCGCGACGACCTGCTCGACCACATCGGGCGGCGCACGCTGCTCGACGTACGGTCGATCGAGGAGTACCTGGGGCACACCAACACCCCGCCCGGCGTCCCCGACGACATCGGCGTCCGCTGCGGCCACGCCCTGTCCGCCGAGCACATCCCCTGGCACACCGCCGTCCACGCCGACGGCACCTTCCGCGACGACGACGAGCTCAGGGCCGCGTACGGCGCGCTGCGCGCGGATGTCGCCACCGTCGTCTACTGCCGGGTCGGCTGGCGCTCCGCGCACAGCTGGTTCGTGCTCCACGAGCTGCTCGGCATGAAGGACGTGCGCAACTACGACGGCGCGTGGCGGGAGTTCGGCTCCCTCATCGGCGCGCCCATCGTCAAGGGCCCGCTGCAGTGGGGCCCCGACCCGATCCCGTCCGTCGTCTCCCAGCGCGCCGCCGCCGCATCGGAGGTCACCGCCCGTGCCTGACGTCACCATCTACCGCGATGTCCTGCGCGACGGCTTCGCGCAGACGGAGCTGCCCTGGGTGCCGTGGACCGAACCGGGGCGCGAGGGCGTCGAGTTCGTGGTCCTGTGGGGCCCCGGCCACGCGGGCGAGGAGGACTCCGCCTCGCTCCTGCTCCGCTTCCCGCCGGGCGCGCACGGCGACTTCCACGAGCACCTGGGTCACGAGCTGATGCTCGTCCTCGACGGCACCCTCGACCACAGCGACGGGCGCCGCTTCCACCGCGGCGACCTCGTCATCGAGGAGCCCGGCACCCGCCACCAGATGTCCAGCGCCACCGGCTGCACCGTCCTGGACGACTTCCTGGGCTGATCGGTCCGCGGGTCGGTCCGCTTCCGGGCCCTCTGCCGGTACCCGGCGTACCCGACCAGTCCCAGGCCGATGGCCA
>NZ_JBSGIW010000184.1:0-3510 GCF_053605265.1 Streptomyces sp. NPDC003943
GCCCTACCCGGCCTGAGGCCGGCCCAGGCACGAGGCCCCGCGCGCCACCGCATGCGCGCGGGGCCCCGCCGCTCTTCTCAGCGGGCGCCGAGGAGGTGTTCGAAGGCCAGCTGGTCCAGCTGCTCGAAGGCCATGCCGCGTTCGGCGGCGGCGTCGACGTCGAACTCCTCGAAGGCGGAGCGGTCCGCCAGCAGGCCGGTCAGGCCGTCCTGTGCGGTGGGGAGGGCGAGTTCGGGAAGGCGGGAGGCGGCGAGCGCGGCCTGCACCTCCGGGTCGGCCCGGAAGGCACGGGAGCGCTCGGCCAGCAGCAGATAGTTGCGCATGCAGCCGGCCGCCGAGGCCCACACGCCGTCGAAGTCCTCGGTGCGCGGCGGCTTGAAGTCGAAGTGGCGCGGGCCGTCGTAGCCGGCCGACTCCAGCAGGTCGACCAGCCAGAAGGCCTGCCGGAGGTCTCCCGCGCCGAAGCGCAGGTCCTGGTCGTACTTGATGCCGGACTGGCCGTTGAGGTCGATGTGGAACAGCTTGTCGTGCCACAGGGCCTGGGCGATGCCGTGCGGGAAGTTGAGCCCGGCCATCTGCTCGTGGCCGACCTCCGGATTGACACCGACGCGGTCGGGGCGCTCCAGCTCGTTGATGAACGCCAGGGCGTGGCCGACCGTGGGCAGCAGGATGTCGCCGCGCGGCTCGTTGGGCTTGGGCTCGATCGCGAACCGCAGGTCGTAGCCCTGCTCCTCGACGTACTCGCCCAGCAGGTCGAAGGCCTCCTTCAGCCGGTCGAGCGCGGTGCGTACGTCCTTGGCCGCGCCGGACTCGGCTCCCTCGCGTCCGCCCCAGGCGACGTAGACAGAGGCGCCGAGCTCCACGGCCAGGTCGATGTTGCGGATCGTCTTGCGCAGCGCGTAACGCCGTACGTCGCGGTCGTTGGCGGTGAAGGCGCCGTCCTTGAAGACGGGGTGGGTGAAGAGGTTGGTGGTCGCCATCGGGACCTTCAGTCCGGCGGTGTCCAGCGCGGCGCGGAAGCGCTTGACGGTCTCCTCGCGCGTGGCGTCGCTCGCGCCGAAGGGGATCAGGTCGTCGTCGTGGAAGGTGACGCCGTAGGCGCCGAGTTCCGCCAGTCGCTGCACGGTCTCGACCGGGTCGAGGGCGGGGCGGGTCGCGTCGCCGAAGGGGTCGCGCCCCTGCCAGCCGACGGTCCACAAGCCGAAGGTGAACTTGTGCGCGGGGGCGGGGGACAGCGGGTCGCTGGACATGGTGCGGCTCCGGATCAGTGCCGAGGGGGTGTTTGTCATGGCACTTAACAAATTAGTATGCCGGGACGTCAGAAGGAACCCCATCGGAGGAACGCATGACTGCGCAGCGTGTCGTGATCGGCGTCGACAGCTCGACCCAGTCCACCAAGGCCCTCGCCGTCGACATCGACACGGGCACGGTCCTGGGCGAGGGCCGCGCCCCGCACACCGTCAGCGAGGGCGCCGGCCGGGAGAGCGATCCGGAGCAGTGGTGGCGGGCGTTCGAGGAGGCCGCCGTGCGGACGGGCTGGGCCGAGCGTGCGGCCGCCGTCTCGATCGCCGGTCAGCAGCACGGCCTGGTCACGCTCGACGCGGCCGGAGCGCCGGTCCGCCCCGCGCTGCTCTGGAACGACGTCCGGTCCGCTCCCCAGGCCGCCGAGCTGCGGGCCGCGCTCGGCCCGGCGGAGATCGCCCGCCGCACCGGCAGCCTGCCGACCGCCGCCTTCACCGCCGCCAAGTGGGCCTGGCTGCGTGCCAACGAACCTGCCGCGGCCGACCGCGTCGCCGCCGTCCGCCTCCCGCACGACTTCCTCACCGGGCGGCTGACCGGGGAGGCGGTGACCGACCGCGGTGACGCGTCGGGCACCGGCTGGTGGGGACCGGACGGCTACGACAAGGACATCCTCGACCGCATCGCTCTCGACCCGGCCCTCTTGCCGCGGGTCCTCGCGCCGGGCGCGCCGGCCGGCGTGGTCCGCGCGGGGACGGCGCTGCGCGAAGGGGCACTGGTGGCGGCCGGAACCGGCGACAACATGGCCGCCGCCCTCGGCCTCGGTCTGCGGGCCGGACAGCCGGTGCTCAGCCTCGGCACCTCCGGGACGGTCTACGCCGTCGGCAGGAGCCGGCCGGTGGACCCGAGCGGTACGGTCGCGGGCTTCGCCGACGCCCTCGGCGGCTGGCTGCCGCTCGCCTGCACGCTCAACTGCACCCTCGCGGTCGACCGCTTCGCCGCCCTCCTCGGCCGCGGCCGCGACGAGGTCGAGGACGGCGGCACCGCGGTCGTCCTGCCGTACCTGGACGGCGAGCGCACACCGGACCTGCCGGGCGCCTCCGGACTGGTCCACGGACTGCGTCACGACACCACGCCGGGGCAGCTGCTCCAGGCCGCCTACGACGGCGCCGCCCACGCCCTGCTCACCGCCCTGGACGACGTGCTGCGCGCGGGCGGCGAGGACCCGGCGGGCGACGAGCCACTGCTCCTGATCGGCGGCGGCGCCCGCGGCCGCGGCTGGCAGCGGACCGTCCTGCGGCTCTCGGGCCGCGCCGTCCGGGTGCCCGAAGCTCAGGAACTCGTCGCACTCGGCGCGGCCGCCCAGGCCGCCGGACTGCTCACCGGCGAGCCCGCCGACGCGGTGGCACGCCGCTGGCGCACCGCCGAGGGCCCGGTCCTCGAGCCCGTGCCACGGGACGAGGAAGCGCTCGAACGGATCGGCGATACCCTGCGTCGGGCCGGGGCCTTGCAGGGAGCCCCGGCCGAGGACCGGTAGGAGGGGTGTGCGCGTGACGGTGGACGGCAGAGTGAGGAACGGCCGGGGAAGCGGGCCCGTGTCGCAGCAGGACATGCGCCGGCGGAACCTCTCGGTGGTCCTCGGCGCGGTCGCCGCGCACGGCCGGCCGTCCCGCCCGTTGTCCCGCGCGGACGTCGCCGGACGCGTCGGTCTGACCAGGGCGGCCGTCTCCTCGCTGGTCGACGAACTGATCGGGCGGGGAGCGCTGACCGAGGTGGAGGCCGCGCCCGCCGGACGGGTCGGCCGCCCCGGACGCGCTCTGTCGGTGAGCGACGAGGGCCCCGCGGGCCTCGGTCTGGAGATCGGAGTCACGCACCTCGGCGCGTGCGTCGTGGACCTGCGCGGAGCGCCCCGGGTGTGGCGCCGGGTGGAACGGGTGAACGCCGGCCGGCCGGCCGGGCAGGTGCTGGCGGAGATCGCCGCGCTGGCCGCCGAGGCGGAGACCGAGGCCGCCGGACTCGGGCTGCGCGTCGAGGGCCGGGTCCTGGCCGTGCCCGGGGTGGTGCCGAACGAGGCGGTCGGACGGATCGAGCGCGCGCCCAACCTCGGCTGGCACACGGTCGTCGTCGCCGACCACTGGCCCGATCCGGACACCGTCCCCGAGCCGGAGAACGAGGCCAATCTCGGGGCGCTGGCCGAGTACTGGAACTTCGAGCTGCAGCAGGTCGCGTCCGGCCTCGGCATCAGGGGCACCGCGCGGATGCGCAAGGGCC
>NZ_JBSGIW010000185.1:0-2582 GCF_053605265.1 Streptomyces sp. NPDC003943
ACGTTCATAGACGACGGTAACGGACAACAGAACGACAGGCCGGGGGACAGCCCCGCCCCCCCCCCCCACCCCTCTTCACCCGGGACGACGAAAAAACCGACGCGCCGGTTGACTCGGTTTCAAGAACTAGCCGGCGTACGGGTCCGAGTCGCCGCCGTCCAGTCCGTCGGCCTGCCGGATCGCGGTGGCCAGCTCCCGTACGGAGGCGGAGTCGGCGCGCTCGGCGAGCTCACCGGCCCTCTTCGCGAGGACCGCCAGCCCGGGCGAGCCCGGCAGCGGATCGCCGCCGCCCGCCGCATCGCCGCGCAGGCGGTCGGCGAAGTAGGCGGCGATGGCGGTGAGTTGCAGGCTGTCGTGGCCGCCGCCCCAGATCGGCGCGTGCGTCAGCGCGGCGGTGCCGACCGTACCGGAGCGCTCGTGCGGGGCGCGGGTGGCCGGGTCGAGCCAGCGGACGGTGGCCGTGGCGACCCGCCCGCTCCGCCCGGGCCGCAGCTTCACCGCGTACAGCGCCGTCACCGTGTGGCCGGCCCCGACCTCGCCGCCGTCGACCCGGTCGTCGCGGAAGTCCTCGGCGGCGACCTCGCGGTTCTCGTACCCGACGAGCCGGTGGCTCTCCACCGTCCGGTCGTCGAAGACGATCTGCGCCTTGGCGTCACGCGCGCGCAGCTCGACATGGGCGGGGAGCTGGTCGACGAAGACCTTGCGGGCCTGCTCGGGAGTGGAGACGTACGTGGTGTGGCCGTCGCCCTTGTCGGCGAGGCGCTCCATGAACGCGTCCCCGTACTCGCTGCCGACACCGACCCCGAAGAGGGTGATCCCGTACCGCCGCCGCTCCGTGTCGATGCGCTCCAGGATGCCGGCGGCATCGGTGTCGCCGGTGTTGGCGAGCGCGTCGGAGAGCAGCACGACCCGGTTGGTGACGCCGCCGCGCCGGCCCTCGACGGCGACGTCGTACCCGGTACGGACACCGGCCTCGACGTTGGTGGAGCCGGCGATCTCCAGCGCGTCGACGGCCTCGCGCAGCCGGTCGCGGTTGCCGCCGACCCGGGTCATCGGCAGCCGTGTCTCCGCCTCCGAGCTGAACGTGACGAGCGCGACGGAGTCGTCGTCGCGGAGCCGGGTCGCGAGCAGCCGCAACGACTCCTTCACCAGATCGAGCCGCCCCGGCTCCCCCATCGAACCCGACACGTCGACGACGAACGTCAACGCGGCAGGCGGCCGTTCACCCTCACTCGGCCGCGTCGCGAGCCCGACGCGCAGCAGCGACCAGCCGGCGGCGCCGGAGCGGGCGCCGTCGAGGGTGACGCTGAAGCCGTTGTCCTTCGGACGGGGGTAATCGGGCTTGAAGCTGTTGACGAACTCCTCGGGCCGCACGGAGGCGGGCTCGGGCAGGCGGCCCTCGGCGAGGGAGCGGCGGGCGTAGCCGTAGGAGGCGGTGTCGACGTCGAGGGCGAAGGTGGAGGTCCGGCCGGTCTCTTGGGGCGCGGGCCGGTCGTTGCCGCTCGGGCGGTCGAGCTGGTAGGAACCGCCGCCGGACTGGCCGGAACAGCCGGCGAGCAGCAGCGCGGCCGCGAGCACACCCGCGGCGAGTCTTCGCTTCATGGTGATCTCCCCCATCTTCTCTGCCCTGTAGGGCACTTGTGAATGTGACGTCCGAGGAGGCCGGAAGGAGCAGACGAAGGAGTTGCGGATGGATCTCATTGCGGCAACGGCGGCGGGGGCACGCCGCTGTGGCAGGGACTCGCCATCCTTTTCAACAGGGGTTGTCACCGTGCGCAGTCACGTGCGTACATGGAGTGGCACAGGGTGGGCACACCGATCGGGCGGGGGTGGTCAGCGGTGGCAGAGACTGCGGGCTCCGTGATGCTCGCCCGTTCGGCGATGGGCCGCGCCGGCCCGGATCCACAGCGCCTCGCCGGGCGCCCGGTCCGCGGCACCCGCCGGGTCAGCGCCGCGCTCGCCGGGCTCGCGGCCTCGGCCCGGCACGAGTTGCTGACCTTCGACGACCCGGCCGCCTCCGCGTCGCGCGCGATCCCCGAGCCGTTCCTGGAGCTTGCAGGAGCGTGCATGCGCGCGGCGGCGGAGCGGGCCGCGGAGGTCCGCCGCATCGTGCCCCGCCACGCGCTCCCCCACGTGGCGGGCGCGGTGCGGGTGCCGGGGCGGGCGCGGGTCACCGACTCGATCCCGTTCAAACTGATCGTCGTCGACCGCACGGTCGCGGCCGTCCCCCTCGACCTCGAACTCCTCTACAACGGCCTGCTCCTGATCCGCGACCCGGTAGTGATCGCGGCCCTGGTCCGCGCCCACCACACCTCCTGGGACGCCGCCCAGGAACTGGCCGGCCTCACCCCACCCACCCGCGACCTCCCCCCTCAACTCCGCCCGGTCCTCGACGCGCTGCTGGCGGGCCTGACGGACGAGACGGCGGCGACGCGTCTGGGCGTGTCGCCGCGGACGTACAGCCGACGGGTGGGCGAACTGATGGCGGCGCTGGGAACGACGAGCCGCTTCCGCGTTGGTGTCCAGGCGATCACCGCCCCTGCCGCGTCCCGTGCGTGCGTCCAGCCCCTCGGGTGTCGTTC
>NZ_JBSGIW010000186.1:0-2530 GCF_053605265.1 Streptomyces sp. NPDC003943
GACTGGTCTACCGCCGTGTGCTCTCCCGAACCCCCCCCGCCCCGGGCGCCGGCCCGGCCGGGCCGGCCACCTCGCCGTCCGCGCGCACCACACCCGGCGCCCGCGGCCCGCAGGCCCAGGCCGAGGCCCGGGCCCGCGCGAAGGCTGCCCGACTGCGGCCCGCCGCGTATAGGCTCCAGCCCATGACCGGCTACGCCCCGCCCGCCTTCCGGCGGGCCCTGCCGCCAGTGCGGACCCGGCCCTTCCTCCATCTCACCGGCGTCGGGCGGTCGATGGTGCTCACCTTCGACGACGGCCCCGATCCGCGCTACACCCCGGACATCCTCGCCACCCTGCGCCGCTACGGCTGCCGGGCGATGTTCTTCGTCTGCGGCGAGATGGCGGTCGACAACCAGGACCTGCTCAAGGAGATGGCCGACGACGGCCACATCGTCGGCAACCACACCTGGACCCACCCCCTGGTGCCCAAGCTGCGGCCCTCCCGCATCCGCCAGGAACTGGGCTCCACGAGCGAGGTCATCGAACGGGCCCTGGGCGCCCCGCCGCTCTGGTACCGGGCGCCCTACGGGGCCTGGAACAAGCTGTCGTTCGAGATCGGCGCCGAACTCGGCATGGAACCGCTCGCCTGGACCGTCGACACCATGGACTGGACCGAACCACCCACCGACACCATCGTCCGCCGGGTCCTGGACGGCGCCGCTCCCGGCGTCGTCGTGCTCAACCACGACGCCGGCGGCAACCGCTCCCACAGCGTCGCCGCGCTCAAGCGCTATCTGCCCGAACTCCTCGACGCGGGCTACAGCATCACCGTCCCGCGCCGCTGAGCGGTAGGGGGCGGGCGTACGTGAAGGGCCCCGGCACCACCTGGGTGCCGGGGCCCTCGCACGGGTCCGCTACCGCGAGTCGACCAGCCGGGCGTAGACGACGACGTTGCCGTCGTAGCCGTGCGCCCGGGTGTAGCCGCCGCCGCAGGTGATCACGCGCAGTTCGGGCTCGCCGGTGTCCGCGTACACCTGGACGCCGGGGAAGTCGTTCTTCGCGTAGACCTCGACCCCGTAGATCTCGAAGACGGCCACCCGGCCGTCGTACCGCTCGACCTCGATGTGCTGGCCCCGCTGCAGCGAGCCGAGGCCGTAGAAGACCGCGGGTCCGGCCATGTTGTCGACATGGCCGACGACGACGGAGGTGCCGCGCTGGCCGGGCGCGATGCCGTTCTGGTACCAGCCGGCGAGGTTGGCGTCCTGGGGCGGCGGGGCGGCGATCCAGCCGTTGTCGTCCAGACCCACGTCGACGATGGGGGCCGCCACGTTGATCGCCGGGATCCGGATCCGGGAGGCCGGGGCGAACGGCAGCGCCTCCAGGCCGGAGGCGGTCGTGGGCGCCGGGGCGGCCGGCCGGGAGACCGGGCGCGCGGCGGCGGTGGGCTGCGGCGGGCCGGACTCGAAGCCGACCCCGTTGCGCATTATCGCCACTCCGGACAGCATGACGAGAGCCAGGGCGCCCCAGGGCTGGCGTCTCCTGGCGGCTTCGAAGAGGCTGAAGTCCTTGGGACTCATGGTTCTCGGGTCTCCCTCGACGGCGTCACGGGAACGGTAAGGGCGCGTGCGCCGCCCCGCGATCCGAGCGCGTGCGAACGGGTGGCGGGCGCGCGGGCGCGGGCCCGCAGGAAGGGCCGGGACCGGCGCGGTGGCGGCGCGGGACGGTGGCCGTGCGGGTGACGGGATGATCATCCATCCGAGTAATCGTCAGATCATCGCGCCGACCTCGTGTGACCTGCGGATCCATCAGATCCACCCCCCATTCGGCCGCTTCCGGCACTCACCGGGGTGGCCCAGCGCCGACATGCGCGCCTGCTTCCGGCTTGTGATGGTTCGTCATGGAAGGCGTACTCGTCGAATCTCCCGGAGCACCGCTTTGGGGCGCCTTCCAGTGGAGGTTCAACCATGCGTGCTGCACGCACTCTGGCGGTGACGGCGACCGCGTTCGCCGCGCTCGGGCTCGCGGCCCCCCTCGCCACCGCCACCAACGGGCCCAGCAGCGTGACCGTCGGCTCCTTCCAGGCCCCCAGGGGCGGCGACAACAACCACAACGCTGTCACCGTCTCCCCCTTCGCGGTCCATCAGGGCGGGCTCCTCACGATCACCACCAGGGACTGCGCCGGGGGTACGGTCTCGTCCCCGGCCTTCACGGCCGCCACCCTCTCCGGCCTCACCAACGGGTTCTCCACCGCCACCGTCCGGATCTTCAACAACGCCACGCCCGGCACGTACACCGTGACCGCCCAGTGCATCAACGGCCGGACGCTCACCGGGCAGTTCCGCGTGCTGGCCGGCCAGGGCGCCGCGGGCGGCCTTGGCGGCTCGCTCGCGCCGACCTCCACGGAGATGGCCGTCGGCGGCTCGCTCGTCGCGGCGGCGGCCCTGGGCGGCGGCGTGTTCATCGCCCGCCGGCGCCGCATGTCCGGCGCGGGGGCCTGACCGGCCGAACCTCCCGGTCGGCCCGCAACGCCCGTCGCCCCCGAGTCCCGGCC
>NZ_JBSGIW010000187.1:0-2397 GCF_053605265.1 Streptomyces sp. NPDC003943
AGTAGCACGCTCAAGACCCGAAGCGGAGTGATCTAGCCATGGGCAGGTTGAAGCGGAGGTAAGACTTCGTGGAGGACCGAACCCACCAGGGTTGAAAACCTGGGGGATGACCTGTGGTTAGGGGTGAAAGGCCAATCAAACTCCGTGATAGCTGGTTCTCCCCGAAATGCATTTAGGTGCAGCGTCGTGTGTTTCTTGCCGGAGGTAGAGCACTGGATAGGCGATGGGCCCTACCGGGTTACTGACCTTAGCCAAACTCCGAATGCCGGTAAGTGAGAGCACGGCAGTGAGACTGTGGGGGATAAGCTCCATGGTCGAGAGGGAAACAGCCCAGAGCATCGACTAAGGCCCCTAAGCGTACGCTAAGTGGGAAAGGATGTGGAGTCGCAGAGACAACCAGGAGGTTGGCTTAGAAGCAGCCACCCTTGAAAGAGTGCGTAATAGCTCACTGGTCAAGTGATTCCGCGCCGACAATGTAGCGGGGCTCAAGCGTACCGCCGAAGTCGTGTCATTGCAGCGTATAGCCCCAACGGGTGCTGTGATGGGTAGGGGAGCGTCGTGTGCCGGGTGAAGCAGCCGCGGAAGCGAGTTGTGGACGGTTCACGAGTGAGAATGCAGGCATGAGTAGCGATACACACGTGAGAAACGTGTGCGCCGATTGACTAAGGGTTCCTGGGTCAAGCTGATCTGCCCAGGGTAAGTCGGGACCTAAGGCGAGGCCGACAGGCGTAGTCGATGGACAACCGGTTGATATTCCGGTACCCGCTTTGAAACGCCCAATATCGAGCCCATTAATGCTAAGGCCGTGAAGCCGTTCCGGACCCTTCGGGGAAAGGAAAGTGGTGGAGCCGCTGACCCAAGGTGGTAGTAGGTAAGCGATGGGGTGACGCAGGAAGGTAGTCCAGCCCGGGCGGTGGTTGTCCCGGGGTAAGGGTGTAGGCCGTGTGGTAGGCAAATCCGTCACACGTTAAGGCTGAGACCTGATGCCGAGCCGATTGTGGTGAAGTGGATGATCCTATGCTGTCGAGAAAAGCCTCTAGCGAGTTTCATGGCGGCCCGTACCCTAAACCGACTCAGGTGGTCAGGTAGAGAATACCGAGGCGTTCGGGTGAACTATGGTTAAGGAACTCGGCAAAATGCCCCCGTAACTTCGGGAGAAGGGGGGCCACACCCGGTGATCACTCTTGCAGTGTGAGCTGGGGGTGGCCGCAGAGACCAGCGAGAAGCGACTGTTTACTAAAAACACAGGTCCGTGCGAAGCCGTAAGGCGATGTATACGGACTGACGCCTGCCCGGTGCTGGAACGTTAAGGGGACCGGTTAGCTCAGATTCGTCTGGGCGAAGCTGAGAACTTAAGCGCCAGTAAACGGCGGTGGTAACTATAACCATCCTAAGGTAGCGAAATTCCTTGTCGGGTAAGTTCCGACCTGCACGAATGGCGTAACGACTTCTCGACTGTCTCAACCATAGGCCCGGTGAAATTGCACTACGAGTAAAGATGCTCGTTTCGCGCAGAAGGACGGAAAGACCCCGGGACCTTTACTACAGTTTGATATTGGTGTTCGGTTCGGCTTGTGTAGGATAGGTGGGAGACTGTGAAGCGGCCACGCCAGTGGTTGTGGAGTCGTCGTTGAAATACCACTCTGGTCGTGCTGGATGTCTAACCTCGGTCCGTGATCCGGATCAGGGACAGTGTCTGATGGGTAGTTTAACTGGGGCGGTTGCCTCCCAAAGGGTAACGGAGGCGCCCAAAGGTTCCCTCAGCCTGGTTGGCAATCAGGTGTTGAGTGTAAGTGCACAAGGGAGCTTGACTGTGAGACCGACGGGTCGAGCAGGGACGAAAGTCGGGACTAGTGATCCGGCGGTGGCTTGTGGAAGCGCCGTCGCTCAACGGATAAAAGGTACCCCGGGGATAACAGGCTGATCTTCCCCAAGAGTCCATATCGACGGGATGGTTTGGCACCTCGATGTCGGCTCGTCGCATCCTGGGGCTGGAGTCGGTCCCAAGGGTTGGGCTGTTCGCCCATTAAAGCGGTACGCGAGCTGGGTTTAGAACGTCGTGAGACAGTTCGGTCCCTATCCTCTGTGCGCGCAGGAATATTGAGAAGGGCTGTCCCTAGTACGAGAGGACCGGGACGGACGAACCTCTGGTGTGCCAGTTGTTCTGCCAAGGGCATGGCTGGTTGGCTACGTTCGGGAGGGATAACCGCTGAAAGCATCTAAGCGGGAAGCCTGCTTCGAGATGAGTATTCCCACCTCCTTGAGAGGGTAAGGCTCCCAGTAGACGACTGGGTTGATAGGCCGGATGTGGAAGCCCAGTAATGGGTGGAGCTGACCGGTACTAATAGGCCGAGGGCTTGTCCTCAGTTGCTCGCGTCCACTGTGTTAGTTCTGAAG
>NZ_JBSGIW010000188.1:0-2038 GCF_053605265.1 Streptomyces sp. NPDC003943
GACGCCGTCCAGCTCCTCGGCGGCTACGGCTACACCCGCGACTACCCCGTCGAGCGCATGATGCGCGACGCCAAGATCACCCAGATCTACGAAGGTACCAACCAGGTCCAGCGCATCGTCATGGCCCGCAACCTCCCGTAACCACCTCTTCGTTGAAAGGAGACAGGCCGTGACCCTGAAGATCGCTGTCTGTGTGAAGTACGTTCCCGACGCGTCCGGCGACCGCGGTTTCGCCGACGACCTGACCACCGACCGCGAGGCCGTGGACGGCCTCCTCTCGGAGCTCGACGAGTACGCGGTCGAGCAGGCCCTCCGGATCTCCGAGGAGGCGGACGACGCCGAGGTCACCGTCATCACGGTCGGCCCGGACGACGCCACCGACGCGCTGCGCAAGGCGCTGTCGATGGGCGCCGACAAGGCCGTGCACGTCAACGACGATGACATCCACGGCACCGACGTCATGGGCACCTCGGCGATCCTCGCCAAGGCCCTGGAGAAGACCGGCTTCGACCTGGTCGTCTGCGGCATGGCCTCGACCGACGGCACCATGGGCGTACTGCCGGCGCTGCTCGCCGAGCGGCTGAACGTGCCGCAGGTGACGCTGCTCTCCGAGGTGTCCGTCGAGGACGGCACGGTGAAGGGCCGCCGCGACGGCGACGCCGCCAGCGAGCAGCTGGAGGCCCCGCTGCCGGCCGTCGTGTCGGTCACCGACCAGTCGGGCGAGGCCCGTTACCCCTCCTTCAAGGGGATCATGGCCGCCAAGAAGAAGCCGGTCGAGGAGCTGGACCTGGACGACCTCGGCATCGACGCCGACACGGTCGGCCTCGGCGGTTCCTGGACCCTGGTCGACTCGGCCACCGCCCGCCCGGCCCGCACCAAGGGCACGATCGTCACGGACGAGGGCGACGGCGGCAAGCAGCTCGCCGCCTTCCTGTCCGAGCAGAAGTTCATCTGACCCACCGTCACCATCCCTCAGGAGCAAGGAATCATGGCTGAGATCCTGGTTCTCGTGGACCACGCCGACGGTGCGGTCCGCAAGCCGGCCCTCGAACTGCTCACGCTGGCCCGCCGGATCGGCGAGCCCTCGGCGGTCGTCCTCGGCGCCGGCGAGGCCGCGGCCTCGATCGCCGCGACGGCCGGCGAGTACGGCGCGGCGACCGTGTACGTCGCGGACGGCGCCGAGTTCGCCGAGCAGCTCGTCGTGCCGAAGGTCGACGCGCTGACCCAGATCGCCAGGGACAAGGGCGTCGCCGCCGTCCTGGTGACCTCGTCCGGCGAGGGCAAGGAGGTCGCGGCGCGCGTGGCGCTGCGCCTGGAGTCCGGTCTGATCACGGACGCGGTGGAGCTGGAGGCCGGCGAGAACGGCCCGGTCGCCACCCAGTCGGTGTTCGCCGCCTCGTACCAGGTGAAGTCGACCGTCTCGCACGGCGTGCCGGTCATCACCGTCAAGCCGAACTCGGCCGCCCCGGAGGCCGCGCCGGCCGCCGGCGCCGTCGAGAACGTCTCGGTCGCCTTCACCGGCAACGCCGCCAAGGTCGTCTCGCGCACCGCGCGGGTCGCCACCGGCCGTCCGGAGCTGACCGAGTCGGCGATCGTCGTCTCGGGCGGCCGCGGTGTCGGCGCGGCCGAGGGCTTCGCGGTCGTCGAGAAGCTGGCCGACTCGCTCGGCGCGGCCGTCGGCGCCTCGCGCGCCGCGGTGGACGCGGGCTGGTACCCGCACTCCAACCAGGTGGGCCAGACCGGCAAGCAGGTCTCCCCGCAGCTGTACATCGCGGCGGGCATCTCCGGCGCGATCCAGCACCGGGCCGGCATGCAGACGTCGAAGACGATCGTCGCGGTCAACAAGGACGCGGAGGCCCCGATCTTCGACCTGGTCGACTACGGCGTCGTCGGCGACCTGTTCGAGGTGCTGCCGCAGCTGACGGACGAGATCGGCGCCCGCTGATCGGAAACGGCGAAAGGGGCGGGTGGCACTCTGTGCCACCCCCCCCATTACGCGTGTTCGTTTTAACGTTCGGGACGCGCTAACAACCAACCC
>NZ_JBSGIW010000189.1:0-1962 GCF_053605265.1 Streptomyces sp. NPDC003943
GCAGGCCGTCCTCGTCGCCGACGCCGAGCTGCTTGATCCGGGCCTGGGCGGCCGGGGAGGCCCGCCACTGGTCCTTGGGGCACTCGTCGCCGCCGCAGGCGCAGGAACCCGTGGCGTTCGGGTTGTCGATCGTGAAGCCCTGCTTCTCGATGGTGTCGACGAAGTCGACCTGGGCGCCGCCGAGGTACGGGGCGCTCATGCGGTCGGTGACGACCTTGACGCCGTCGAAGTCCTTGACGACGTCGCCGTCGAGCGAGCGCTCGTCGAAGAACAGCTGGTAGCGCAGGCCGGAGCAGCCACCGGGCTGAACGGCGACGCGCAGGGCCAGGTCGTCACGGCCTTCCTGGTCGAGCAGGGCCTTGACCTTGGCCGCGGCGGCGTCGGTCAGGATGATGCCGTCGGTGACGGTGCTGGTCTCGTCCGATACGGACATCTACATCTCTCCCGGGTTGTACGGAGACTGCTTGCCGACGTTGCAACCGGCGACGCCGCGGATTCATTCCGGGGCGGGCGGGCCGGGGCGCGTCTTTTACCTCTTTTCATGCTCGCACACCCTGTCCAGAGACGCGGAAGGCGAATTCGTCACATCGACACTATGGACATCGTCAAAGTGACGTGAACCGGTTATGATAGATAGCGTCATTTAGACGAAAAGGCTTTACGAGGCTCACCTCAGATGCAGAAAGGGTGCGTGACGTGACCACCGCCCAGCCCCTGGACGTCCAGCCGACGCCGCTCGCCCTTCTCCTGCTCGGCCGGGAGGCCGACCCCAAGAGCGAGCGCGGCGTGGAGTGCCCTGGCGACCTTCCGTCGCCCTCCGACCCGGACCTGGTGGAGCGCGCCCGCGCCGCCAAGGAGAAGCTCGGGGACAAGGTCTTCGTCCTCGGGCACCACTACCAGCGTGACGAGGTCATCCAGTTCGCCGACGTCACCGGCGACTCCTTCAAGCTCGCCCGTGACGCCGCCGCCAAGCCGGAGGCCGAGTACATCGTCTTCTGCGGCGTGCACTTCATGGCCGAGTCGGCGGACATCCTGACCAGCGACGACCAGAAGGTCGTGCTGCCGGACCTGGCCGCGGGCTGTTCGATGGCCGACATGGCCACCGCCGAGCAGGTCGCCGAGTGCTGGGACGTGTTGACCGAGGCCGGCATCGCCGAGCAGGTCGTGCCCGTCTCGTACATGAACTCCTCGGCCGACATCAAGGCGTTCACCGGCAAGCACGGCGGCACCATCTGCACCTCGTCGAACGCGAAGAAGGCCCTGGACTGGGCCTTCGAGCAGGGCGAGAAGGTGCTCTTCCTGCCGGACCAGCACCTGGGCCGCAACACCGCCGTCCGCGACATGGGCATGTCCCTGGACGACTGCGTGGTCTACAACCCGCACAAGCCGAACGGCGGGCTCACCGTCGAGGAGCTGCGCGCCGCCAAGATGATCCTGTGGCGCGGCCACTGCTCGGTGCACGGCCGCTTCAGCCTGGACTCGGTCAACGACGTGCGCGAGCGCATCCCGGGCGTGAACGTGCTCGTCCACCCGGAGTGCAAGCACGAGGTCGTCGCCGCGGCCGACTACGTGGGCTCGACGGAGTACATCATCAAGGCCCTGGAGGCGGCCCCGGCCGGCTCGAAGTGGGCGATCGGCACCGAGCTGAACCTGGTCCGCCGCCTGGCGAACCGGTTCGCCCCCGAGGGCAAGGAGATCGTCTTCCTCGACAAGACGGTCTGCTTCTGCTCGACCATGAACCGGATCGACCTGCCGCACCTGGTGTGGACCCTGGAGTCCCTGGCCGAGGGCAACCTGGTCAACCGCATCGAGGTCGACAAGGAGACCGAGGCGTTCGCGAAGCTGGCGCTGGAGCGGATGCTGGCGCTGCCGTAACGATTCCTCCCGGATGTGCCAAGGGGTGGGCCTCCGCGCGACGCGCGGAGGCCCACCCCTTTTTGTCCGGCTGCGGCCGGGCCCGGG
>NZ_JBSGIW010000190.1:0-1917 GCF_053605265.1 Streptomyces sp. NPDC003943
GTGAGGGACGAGGGCCCGCACGCGTGTACGGCCCCGCCGCTCCGGATCCCTCTTTCGGAGGGTCGGGGACCGAGGGTGACCTGAAAGGGACTGTACGTACCGGCACCTCCCGTAGGGTCGCCGCAATCGACGGGGGCTCACGCACGGCAGGGATGGCGGCAACGTTGGCTGGACGACGGACGGTACTCAAGGGAGTTCTCGCGGCCTCGGGTGCCGCGGTCGCCGGGGCGGGCACCTCCACCGCCGCGCCGGCGCCCGGGCGCGGCGGCCCCTATTCCACCCCCGTCGAACTGCGTTGGCTGGGCGTCGCCGGCTGGGAGATCGTCATCGGCGGCGAGCGCAGCATCGTCTTCGACCCGTACCTGAGCCGCATGCCCTGTCTGGGCCCCACCGGCGCGCTCGACCCCCGGCTGCCGCTGCGCACCGACCGGACCGCGGTGGAGCAGGTGGCCGCGCACCACCTGACCGGCCCGCCCGAGCTCATCCTGGTCAGCCACGGCCACTTCGACCACGTGGCGGACGTGCCGCAGCTCCTCGCCCGCCCCGAGTGGCGCCGGTCCCGGATCCGCACCGTCTGCGACGAGACCGTCCGCCATCTGCTCACCGCGATGGAGACACCGCCCGCGCGGGTCGCCGACGTGATCCAGGTCAAGGGCGGCGAGTACCTGCAGTTCGACGGGTACACCGTGGAGGTCTTCCGCAGTCTGCACAGCCAGTTCCCCGACCACGGCTACTTCGCTCCCGGCAGCAGGGTCGCGCCGCCGCGCCGGCCGGCCACCCTCGGCGACCTCGTCGAGGGCGACACCTTCGCCTACCAGGTGTCCGTCGACGGCGGTCCGCGGATCCTGCTCATGGGCGCCAGCAACTTCGTCGAACGGGAACTGTCCGGCATCCGGCCGGACGTCGCCCTGGTGCCGATGAGCTCGCACGAGGCCGTGCACCGCTACCTCGAACGGCTGCTGCACGCCACGGACAACCCGCCGCTGCTGATCCCGACCCACCACGACGACATGGTCACCCCGCTCACCGCCATGACCACCGCGTCCGCCCACTCCGCGCGCCCGTCCGCCGCCGCGCGCCTGTCCCGGGTGGCCCCGGCCGGCTGCCGCGTCCTCGACCCGCGCCCCCTGCGGCCCGTGTCCCTGGCCGCCGCGCTCGCCTGACCCGGGGCCGCCCGAGCACGCCCCGGGCCGCCTGGATTCGGCGGAGATCACCGGAAGAGTGCCGTTCGAAAGGATGGCGCGCATCCGGGAGAAATCCGTTGAGAAGGGTGGAGAGCATGAAGAAGACATGGCGCGCCGCGGTCACGTGTGCCGCGGTGGGAGCGGCGATGCTGGGCGGCACGGGCGCCGCGCAGGCCGCGCAGACGGACACCTTCAGCTTCACGGCCGAGGAGTACGCCGCGGTGCCGTTCGGCACGGACCGGGCCACCGTCTGGCAGACGGTCGTCGGGGCGCCGACGTCGCCCCCGCCCGGCAGCGCGAGCGGCTGGTGCGAGAACAGCACCATGACCATCCAGTGCTTCACCGCGAGCGGCGACTACGTGCCGTACGGCAACTTCAACTTCAACTCGGCCGGCCAGCTGGTGTCGAAGCAGAACGAGCTCCTCTACAAGCCGGTGAAGCCGTCCATGACGCTCGCCAAGTACAACAAGGTCTACCTGGGCATGACCGAGACGCAGTTCTGGTCGGTCGTGTCCAAGGACTCCTGCGTGGACCGTGGGGAGGCCTACCCCAACTGGCCCGCCACGACCGGCCACAAGCTCTCCTACAAGTGCGACGCCGGGACGGGCCTGTTCTCGCCGAGCGGGTACTTCGACCTGACCGACGGCAAGGTCACGTACAAGTACCAGCGCGCCCTCACCTGACCGGCGCACCGGGACGAGCCGGGGCGGACGGGTGCGCGGCGAACCCGTCC
>NZ_JBSGIW010000191.1:0-1888 GCF_053605265.1 Streptomyces sp. NPDC003943
GGCTCGCCGACGTCAGCCCGACCTTGACGAGCCCCAGCTCGGTCTGCCCGCGGCCGCGCCCCTGCCATCGGCAAGACACCGCCACCGGGCCTCATGGCGCGGCAGGCCGCCGCCGGGGCCGGGAACGCCGCCGTCGTGCAGATGCTCCGCGAGGCGGGCCACCCGTGGGCCCAGGAGCAGGCCCAGGCCCCGGATCAGCACCTGCACGGCCCCGGCTGCGGCCACGGTCAGCAGGCCGAGAGGCCCGCCGTACAGCGCACCGCCGTACAACACCCCGCCGCACAACACCCCTTCGTCCAGCGCCTCGCCATCGACGACGCGCCGTCGTCCTGGCACGGCGAGGCGGTGCGGCGCTCGGGCGAGGGAGCCGACGGGGTCTTCTTCGTGGGCGGGCCGGGGGCGGAGGTCGTGGTCAAGCCACTGGCGTCCACCGGAAGCGTGGAATACGCCCACAGGTTCCTGGAGCACATGAACATCCGGGCGCCACGCATCGTCCGCCACGCGGTCGACTCACCGGCAGGACAGGCGATCCGCACGCTCCTGCTGAACAACCAGGGCGTCGGCCGGAACCCGGACGAGATCGCGAACCAGCTCGCCACGGCCCAGGCGTTCCTCGTCATGGAGACCGCACCGGGAGCCACGCTGCAGAGCATGGACGCCGGTGCGGCGGTGCAGTACCTGCGCGACGACGCCGCCCTGCGGCAGACCGGCCGCAGCATGGTCGCGGACGCCTTCCTCGGCAACACCGACCGGATCGTGGGCGGCAGGGTCAACCTCGGCAACTTCCTGTACCAGGCGGCGACCGCCATCGCGCCGGCGGCCCAGCTCACCGCGATCGACAACGACTCCCGATTCGCGGCCCCGAGCGTCCGGGTCGGCAGTTCCGGCCGCAAGAGGCTCGACGACACGCTCGACGCGAAGCTCGGCTACATCCGGATGCTGCGCGGTCCCGCCCACGCGAACCCGTTCATCGGCGCGTTCCTGACCAAGTTCCGTGCGGCTCACCACGACCACCCGGAGGTCACCGCGATCCTGGACGACCAGACGCAGTCGGACCCGATCAGGGACCGGCTGGGCGAAGGCGTCACCGCCGCGTTCGCCGATCTCGCGACCGTCTTCGCCGAGCACGCCCTGTTGCTGCGCGCCATCGGTTCCTCCGCCTACGACGAGGCGAGCGCCCCGAACCGGTCCGTCTCCGGCGCCAAGGCCGCCGCCAAGTACGTCGCCGACACCCAGAACGGCCTGACGCACGACGAGGCGGTCGACAGCCTGGTCGCCTATGTGGAACGGCGCGTCGCCAAGGACAAGCTGCCCACGGGCCTCAAGTGGCTGGCGCCGCTGACCGCCTGACCTCACCGGGGACTCGGCATCACCTCAGCCGTTCAGGGCGTTCCTCACCAAGCCGACGCACACGAAGAAGACGACGGCCACCGCCACAGTGACCCCCAGCATGGCCACGGCCTTGACGGCGTTCGGCAGCGCCGACTTGGCGATCTTCACGTTGGCCACCATGCCTGCGGCTCCCACCGCACCGCCGATCGCTCCGCCTATGAAGAGCAGTGCCAGAGGGAGTGCGGCGAGAGCCTTCTGCCAGGGGGTGATCCCGTCGAAGAGCTTCTTCTTGGCGGGCGCTTCGAGGGGGCCGAGCTGCGGTACCTGAGACATGCCTGTTCCTTCCGACGCGTCGTGCGCGCGCAGTCCGGTCAAGGCGAGGACCGCGGGATGACGCGCCCGAGCAGAGCGTGCCCGCGGACCGATCTCGTTGGGCTGGCGGGATCCTAACCGGACCCATTTCCGCCGTGCGGGCCGAGGCGGTGTTCCAGCCGTCGACGCAGAGTTCGAGCCGGGGGACTTCGAGGTCCCGGAAGGCCCATTCCGCGACCGTGGC
>NZ_JBSGIW010000192.1:0-1768 GCF_053605265.1 Streptomyces sp. NPDC003943
GGCCGGGCCCCCTGTCCAGGGAGCCCGGCCGTCGCCGTGAGGGAGCCCGCGGGCTTCAGCTCTTGCCGTCCCACTTGTAGACCGAGTAGACGTCCATGCAGTCCGTCTTGTCGTCGGCACCCTCCGGCAGGTCGCCGGCCTCCACCTGCTTCTTCTTGTAGGCGGTGCCGTCGCGCCAGTCCGCGCCGACCACGAGCGTGATGCCCTCGGCCTTGGCGTCCGGGCGGACCGCCGTGTCCGGCAGGCCCAGCGACTGGGCCACGGACAGGGCGTTCGCCTTGGCCTGGTCGCCGTCGCCCTTCGGGTAGAGCACCACGCTGTCGCCGCGGGGCTGGGCCTCGCGCGAGGACTCGGCCCGGGTGAAGCCCTTGCCGTTCAGCTCGGTGGCGATCGTGGACGCCCGGCGCGGGACCGGGGCCTGGCTGTCGCTGCCGGTGCCGTTGACGACCGTGACGCCGAAGGAGCCGGGCGCCTGGGCGGTGGCCGCCGGCGTCGCGGAGGCGGAAGAGGTCGGCTTCGCGTTCTTCGGGTCGCCGTTCTTGTCGAAGGCGACGTCGTCGCGGAGCATCGCCCACATCTTGTCGGCGGCCGACGGGACGAGCTGGAGCCAGGCCTTCGGGTTCGGCGGGTAGTCGACCGTCGGCACCGTCGCCGTGGTGAGCCGGTTCAGCTTCACGTTCTTCAGCTGCATCGACAGGTCGAAGAGCTTCTTCACCGAGCCGATCTCGTCGGACACCTGGAACGCCTTGATGGCGGTCTCCATGAGACCCATGAGGCGGGGCGTGTCGGTCCAGGCGTCCTGCTCCTGGAGCTTCTTCATCAGGCCGTTCATGTACATGTGCTGCGCCTTGGCGCGGCCCTGGTCGTTGCCCCAGGCGTGCCGGGTGCGCAGCCACTGCAGGGCCTGCTCACCCTGGACCTCGGTCGTCCCCTCCTTGAGCTTGAGGTGGGAGCCGCCGGGCGCCGCCGGGGTCGGCCGGTCGTACACGCCGGTCTTCACGCAGACCGGGACGCCGCCGACCTTGTCGGCCATGTCGACCACACCCGCGAAGTCGATCATCATCCAGTGGTCGATGTAGACCCCGGTGAGGCTCTCCCACGTGGTGAGGGTGCAGCCGGGGCCGCCGCGCATCAGCGTCTCGTTGATGGGCCGATTGGTGGTTTGGGGGTACCTCTTGCCGTCCGGGCCCTTGCATTCGGGGATCCTCACGACCGTGTCGCGCGGGATGGAGATGAGCGAGGCGTTCTGACGGTCGGCGGAGACGTGCAGCAGCATCTGCACGTCGGCGAGCGGCGGCCGGTCCCGGTCGTTCTTGCCGCCGCCGAGCGCCACGTTCCTCGGGTCGCTGCGGTCGTCGGAGCCGATGAGGAGGATGTTCAGCGGGGTGTCGCCGAGCGCGGTCGGCTTCGTCACACCGCTCTCGCCGCCCGCGCGCCCACCGCTGCGGATGTTGCTGTTGAGGTGCTGGTAGTACAGGTATCCGGCGCCGGCCGTGCCGAGTATCAGCACCGCCAGCGTGATGGACACCCAGCGGAGTATCCGGCGCTTGCCGGATCTCTTCCCGCCGCGCCCGCGCGAGCCGCCGCGGCGGTGGCCCGACCGGCCGCCGCCCCCGCTGCCGCCGTCCCCGGAACCGCGCCCGGCGCGCCGGGCGCGGGGGCCGCCGCCGCCCCGGCCCTGGCCCGGACCGGCGGCGCCCCCCCCCGCCCCGTTTATACTCTAGTCCCACCCCCACAACCTGGGGGGCGGTACGCCTAAACCCCCCCC
>NZ_JBSGIW010000193.1:0-1733 GCF_053605265.1 Streptomyces sp. NPDC003943
GTCGAGTTGCAGACCCCAATCCGAACTGAGACCGGCTTTTTGAGATTCGCTCCGCCTCACGGCATCGCTGCTCTTTGTACCGGCCATTGTAGCACCCGCCGCCGGGTGAGCGGCGCGGCGGCCGCGGTGGTGGTCGGGGCGGTGGGCACGGGTCGCTGAGACATCCCTGGTTTCCTTCGCGTGCGGTGCGGGGCAGGAGTGGACCGCGGATCGGTCAGAAGCTCGAACTGCCCCCAGGCTGGCGAGATTTGATCGCGCGGGGCAACGGCCTATCGGCTTCCTTCATCGGAGGCATGCAAGGAAGCGATGGGCATCGCCGTGGCCCCGGCGAGTGGCTAGCGTGATGCGCAACCAGGCGCTGCCGGCCTCCCGGCGAGCGGGTACGCCGTGCCGTGAGGGGACGGCACCCGGTCCCGGCCCCCGGAGCGGCGGCACGCGCCGGGGGCCGTGCCGTGACCGGTCCCCGGACGCGGGTCCGTGCTCTCCGCCCCGTGGGCCGCGTACGCGCCGACCCGGCACCGCGCCGACGTAGGGGCCGTGCGTACGGGCCCGGCACCGCACCCGGTGTACGGGTCGCACGTACGGACCTGGCACCACACCGGCGCACGGGCCACGTACGGGCCCGCCGCCGCACCGGCGCACGGGCCGCACGTACGGGCCCGGCACCGCACGGCATACGGGCCGCACGTACGGGCCCGGCACCGCACCGGCGCACGGGTCGTACGCAAGGCCCCGCCGCAGCGCCACCGTGTCACCCGGTCACCCCGGCCACCCCCGGCCGCCCCGTTTCGGGCGGACGCCGCGGGCCGCCGGCCGCCGGACCGCTCCGCCCGGGCGCGTGTCCGGGCCGCACCCCTCGTCCGATCCCGCACCGATCCGTTTGGAGTGGCCGCCATGACCGTTTCCTCGCCCCTGCGCCCGTCCCGTACGCCCGCCCCGCCCGCGCCGCGGGTCGCCGCCGGCGCCGGCCTGTTCGACCGGCTGGCGCCGCGCCTGCACCACTACGGTCTGCTCGGGCTGCGCTGGGGCCTGGGCGGGGTTTTCGTCTGGTTCGGCGTCCTGAAGGTGATCGGCCGGAGCCCGGCCGCGCAGCTGGTCGTCGACGTGATGCCGTTCGACACGGGCGGCTGGTTCGTCCCGACGCTCGGCTGGGCCGAGGTCCTCTTCGGCATCTGGCTGATATCCGCCCGCGCCCGCGCGGCCCTGCTCCCCCTCCTCGCCGGTCACCTCCTCGGCACCTTCGCGGTCCTCGTCCTCACCCCGCGGGCCGCCTTCGACCACGCCAGCCCGCTCCTCTTGACGATGGTCGGCGAGTTCGTGGTGAAGAACGTGGTCCTGCTGGCCGCCGCGGTCGTGATCACGACCCAGCCCCGTCCCACGCCCTGACCCACCCTCCACGCGCCGCGACCTGACGGACGTCAGGCCGCGGCGTTTCGCTGCTCGGGCCCACCGGCACTAGCATCGTGGCACTGAGTGTGTTTTGCTGAGGGTACTCAGTGCCAAACTGCCACAAGCATTGCTAGGGGAGCCCAGAACCATGGCCAAGGACTTCGACCTGTATCGCCTGTCGGAGGAGCACGAGATGCTCCGGGAGACGGTCCGCTCGCTGGCGGAGGCGAAGATCACGCCGTTCGCCGCGGCCGAGCCACTGGACGGTCCGCGAGGGCGACGACGTCTGGCGCGTCCCGTACGACACCGTGATGCTGGTCTCGATCGGGCTCATCTGCTTCTTC
>NZ_JBSGIW010000194.1:0-1469 GCF_053605265.1 Streptomyces sp. NPDC003943
GAGGCGATCCGGGAGACCGGACTGCCGATCTCGCGCCAGCCGAGCGCGATGTCGGCGGTCTGATCATGCTCGCGGCGGCGCCGAGCAGGAGCACGGCGGCGAGGATGCCGGCCGGGCGGGTGGCGGCCGGGCGGGTGGCGCGGCGGCGAGGAGCGGCGTCGCGGGGCGCGCCGCGGCGGCGGGCGGGCTTCCCGGGCGCGGGCTTCTGACGACGGTTCACGCGTCCACGGTGGGGCCGGGCGCCCCGCCGCGCATCCGCTGCTAGGCCACAGGGCTGCCTGCGGTCGTGGCCCTGTCGTAGGACCGGCGCGCGCCGGTGATCTCGGGGGCGTGGGCGCGGGCCCAGGCGCAGGCCGCGTCCAGGGGGTCGAGCAGGGAGCGGCCGAGGTCGGTGAGGACGTACTCGACGCGGGGCGGGTTCTCGTCGTACTCGGTACGGGAGACGAAACCGTCGCGCTCCATGGCGCGCAGGGTCTCGGTGAGCACCTTGGGGGTGACCCAGTGGAGCGGGACGCGCAGCTCGGTGAAGCGGCGCGGCCGGCCGTCCTCCAGGCAGCGCAGGACCATCGCGGTCCACTTGCCGCCGAGGCGGATGGGCCGGGCGCATTCGGTGCAGTCGGGGTCGCGGAACATGTCGCGCGGCAGCGGGTGCGGTGCGGTCGGGTCCTCCATGACGCCGAACCTGGCCCAGGGGGCGCCGGTACCGTTGAAGTAACCGGGTACCCGCGTCCTACGGTCCGTCCCATGACTGACGACATGAACAGTGTGAACGGCCGGAAGAACGACATCGTCGTGTTCGGCGCGGGCGGCCGGGTCGGCCGGGCGACCGTGGCGGAGGCGGTGGCCCGGGGCCTGCGGGTGACGGCGGTGGTGCGCGATCCGGCCAAGTACCGTGACCTGGAGGGGGATTCGGTCACCCTGGTACGGGGTGACGTCACCGATCCGGCGTCGGTGGCGGTGCTGGCGGCGGGCCACGCGGCGGCGGTGAACGCCTCGGTCCGGCTCGATCTCCCGGCCGTGGACTACTTCACCGCGGGCGCGAAGGCGCTCCTCGCGGGGCTCGCGGAGGCGGGCGTGGGCCGGCTGGTCGTGGTGGGCATCGCCACGACGCTGGAGACCGCGCCGGGGGTGCGGGTGATGGACGCCCCGGACTTCCCCGAGGAGTACCGGGCCTTCTCGCAGGGCCACGTGGACGAGTTCGAGCTGCTCACGGCCGGGGCGGGGGCGGAGCTCGACTGGCTGATGGTGGTGCCGCCGCTCGACCTCAGCGCGGAGGCTCCCGTGACCGGTGGCTACCGCACTGCAGTCGGCACGGCCCTCGACGGCCCCGGGCGGATCGCCCACGCCGACCTCGCCCGCGCGATCGTCGACGAGGCCGAGCGGCCGCGGCACAGCCGGGTGCAGCTGGCCGTGTCGGCGTAGCGGCTCCGTCCGGCACTCGCCCGTGGAGGCCGCCGCCGCGTCACGCG
>NZ_JBSGIW010000195.1:0-1451 GCF_053605265.1 Streptomyces sp. NPDC003943
TCCTCGGCGGTGCGGCTCTGACCGGGCTCGCCGCCCAGCTCGCGGTGCCGGTGCCCGGCTCGCCGGTCCCGGTGACCGGGCAGACCTTCGCCGCCCTGCTGACCGGCACCGCGCTCGGCGCCAGGCGCGGGACACTGGCGCTCGCCCTCTACACCGCTGCGGGCGTGTGCGGCATGCCGTGGTTCGCGGACGGGACGTCCGGCGCGGCCATGCCCACCCTCGGCTACCTCCTCGGCCTCGTCCTCGCCGCCGCCGTGACCGGCGCCCTGGCCCGCCGCGGTGGCGACCGAAGCCCGCTGCGCACGGCCGGAGTCATGGCCCTCGGCACCCTCTGCGTCTACGCAGTCGGCGTCCCCTACCTCGCGCTGTCCCTGCACCTCTCGCTCACCCAGGCCCTCGCCCTGGGCGCCGTACCGTACCTGCCGGGAGACGCGCTGAAGGCGGCCCTGGCGATGGGAGTGCTGCCCCTGGCATGGCGCGTCCTGCGCGAGAAGGACCACTGACCACCAGGAGTGCGCTGACCATCCCGGCCGGCAGAGGGCGGTTCCGCAAGGGCGGAGCCGCCCTCTGCGTCGATCTCCGGGTTGGCCGGGCGTCGCCGTCCCGCGTCACCCGAACGCCCCTGCCGCATTGCTCCCGGCCCGCCCCGGCCCCCGTATGGAGGGTGGGGAAGAACGAGCTCACACCGGGGGGAACCGAGGGAACGGGAAGGCAGGAAGGCTGCTATGTACGTGCGCACCATCTACATGACAGGTGATCCGGCTCAGCTCGACGCCGTCGCCGAGTCGGTCCGGACCGAGGGGCGCGAGCTTCTGTCCGGGCAGCAGGGCTACCGCGGCATGGGGCTGTTCGTCGACCGGGAGGTCGGCAAGCTCCTGGTGGGGTCGTGGTGGGAGGACGAGGCGTCCCGGGAGGCCAGCTTCGAGGCCCTGCGCGAGCGGCGCACCGAGATGTTCGCGCCCTTCGCCGGGACCACGACGATCGACAACTGGGAGGCGGCCGTCGCCCGCCGCAGCGAGGACCTCGGGCCCGGCGCGACGTTCCGGCTTGTCCGGATGGACGTCGACGCGGCCGCCGTCGACAAGCTGGTGACAACGTTCCGCGAGACCGCGCTGCCCAAGATCGAGAAGATCCCCGGCTGGAAGGGCGTCTCGCTCCTCGTCGACCGCACCAACGGCCGGGCCGCGGTCGGTGCCCTGTACGCCGACAAGGACACCCTGGTGTCCTCCCGGGCCGCCGTCGCGGGAATCCGCGGCGAGGCGACGTCGAAGGCCGGCGTCACCACGCGCAGCCTGGAGGAGTTCGACGTCCTCGTCGCGACGGCGGTGCCCCACACCTGAGCGGACACCCGACCCGTAAACGCAGAAAAGCCCCGCACCATACGGTGCGGGGCTTTCCCACAATGATTGTTCGGCGGCGTCCTACTCTCCCACAGGGTCCCCCCTGCAGTA
>NZ_JBSGIW010000196.1:0-1346 GCF_053605265.1 Streptomyces sp. NPDC003943
GGCTACGCCGGGAGCGGCTCCACGGGCAGGGGCGCGACGCCGATCAGTTCGGCGATGCGTTCCGGGGCCACCGCCCGCGAGTAGAGCCAGCCGAGCGGCGGGCGGCCCGGATCAGCGCGGGCGCGCAGGAGTTGGAGCAGCGGCTCGCGGACCTGCTGCGCGGCGGCCTGGCCGCGGCCGAGCAGGCGGGATACGGGCCGTGGGAGGAGACCGCGGCCCGCATGGTCGACGCCCAGGCACCCGGACTCGCGGGCCGCGTAAGGGAGTTGGGCGCGATACCCGGCTCGGGCCCGGGCTGGCCGGTCCGGCTCCTGGAGGAGTGCGCGCTGACCCATCTCCTCGACCGCGCCTGGCTCTCCGTCGACGGCCTCCCGGCCCCGCTGGCCGCGACCGTCCGCACCAGGGTCGGCCTGACGGTCCCGCAGGACGGGCCCACGGTGCGCGACCGCTGGCTGGTGCTCGCGCAGTACGACTCCGCCGACTCCCGCCTGACGACCCGACGCATCTGGCTGTACGGCGAGGAGTCGGGCCGTACGGCCCTGCTCCTCTCCTTCGGCGCGGCCGGCCGGGCTCCGCAACTCGCCCTTCCCGTCGGCGCCGTCCTCGACGCCGAACTCCGCCCGTACGAGGGCGCCGCGGCCCTCCGCGCCGAGCTGGTCGAACAGTTCGCCGCCCCGGCCACTCCGGCCGCCTCTGCCACCCCGCCCCAGGGCGGGCCCGTCGCGGCCGCCCTCGACGCCTACGGCCACGCCCTGCGCGAAGACCCGTGGCTGGACGGCTGGCCGGTCACTCTGACCGACGTGGTCCCGGCCCGCGCGGAGTACGGCTGGCAACTGACGGACGGGGGCGAGGCCATACCGCTCACCGGCGCCGCCCAGGGCGGCCCCGGACTGTGGCGGCTCGTCGCGCTCTCCGGTGGGGGGCCGGTGACCGTGTTCGGGGAGGTCGGGCATCAGGGGTTCACGCCGCTGGCCGCCTGGGGGCCGGAGGCGCCCGGCGAGACGGTGCCGCTCGCCTGACCGCCGCCCGACCGCCGTCCGACCGCCGTCCGACCGCCGTCCGACTGCCCGTCCGACCGCGATGTCACCGCCATCTGACTGCGACCCACCACTGGAGGAGTCCATGGACGCCTGGGAAGAGCTCGTCACCTCGGCCCTGCTGGGCACGGACCGCAGACCGCCCGCGCACACCGCCGGGGACGCCGCCGGGGACGCGGCGCCCGTCGCGCTGCTCGACGCCGCCGCGGTGCACACCGTTCGGCGCAGGGCGGGGCTGCGGCCCGGGCCGGCGGCGGCGCCGCTGGAGCCGGCGCCGGAGGACGGGCGGGCGGCGCTGCGGGCGGTGGC
>NZ_JBSGIW010000197.1:0-1283 GCF_053605265.1 Streptomyces sp. NPDC003943
AGACGTCGTTTCTTATGGCGTGATCGTTCGTTGATCCGTGCATGACGGATCTGGTTGAGCGGTTGGTGCCGGACGAGTTGTGGATGCTGTTCCGGCGGGTGGTGCCACCGACGGAGGTGATACGTCCGCAGGGCGGGGGCCGCCGGAGGGCAGGTGACCGGGAGGCGCTGGCCGCGATCATCTTCGTGGCGACCTCGGGCTGCACCTGGCGCCAGCTCCCGCCGGTGTTCGGTCCGAGCTGGCAAACGGTCTACCGACGCTTCGCCCAGTGGGGCCAGGCCCGTGTCTGGGCGCGGCTCTACCGCGTCATCCTCGATGAACTCGGCGTCCGAGGACAACTGGACTGGTCGCGGTGCGCGATCGACTCCGTCAGCCTGCGGGCCGCAAAAGGGGGCCGTTGACCGGACCGAATCCGACCGACCGCGGCAAGCTGGGATCGAAGATCCACCTGATCACCGACCGGAACGGGCTGCCGCTGTCCCTGGGCATCTCCGGCGCGAACATGCATGACAGCCAGGGGCTGGAGCCGCTCGTGCGCGGCATCCCGCCCATCCGGTCCCGCCGCGGCCCCCGCCGCCGGCGCCCTACGAAACTGCATGCGGACAAGGGCTACGACTACGACCACCTGCGCCGATGGCTCCGCAAGCGCGGGATCCGCCACCGCATCGCCCGCAAGGGCGTCGAGTCCTCACAGCGCCTGGGTCGTCATCGCTGGGTGGTCGAGAGAACCGTGTCCTGGCTGGCCGGCTGCCGCCGACTGCACCGGCGGTACGAACGGAAGGCCGAGCACTTCCTCGCCTTCGTCGGCATAGCCGCAGCTCTGATCGGCTACCGGCGATTGGTCACGCCGCTCAGGGCCTGAGTCGGTCCTGCTGCACGTCGAAACAGATCAGCCCCATCTTGTCCGCCAGGTCTGCCGCGTAGGTGGAGGCTTCCTCGGCCCTGCTCCAGCCCATCCCGAAGTAGATGAGCGGACCGCTTGCACCGCTGATCAGCGGCCCGACCGACCAGGGTGAGGTCCCTTCCTCGTCCTCGGTGATATCGCACCATCGCTCAAGAAGCGCGGTCACGTAGACCGTGATGAGTTCGGACGGAGACTCCAGGTCCTCACCGTCGAGGTAGCGGTCGTACAAGTCGCTCAAGACCCGGCGGGCAGCCCTGTCATTCGCCGGCCGCTCGCCCTCCCACACAGCAAGGTCGTAGCTCATGCCCGGAGGTTCTCATACCGCACTGAAAGACCTCCGGGCTGGTGTCAGCACATACAGCCAAAAGAAACGACGTCT